>JADFYC010000019.1 GCA_015233295.1 Deltaproteobacteria bacterium
CGGCCGATGAAATGATTGAAGGAGTACGCAATGTGTCTCAAGAATCAAATTCTGTCACCTCGGCCGCCGAAAAAATGAGCGCCAATATGACTTCCATAGCTGCCCGACAATCAGGCCCAGGGCCATGCCCCCGGCCAGGTCAGTCAAGAAATGAGCCCCGGAGATCGCCCGCGATAAGGCCACCAAACCGGCCAGCGAATAAAAGACCATGGACGCCCTGGGAAAATGATAAGCCAGGACCGTGGCCAGAGCAAATGAGGTGGCGGTGTGACCGGACGGGAAGGACTCAAATCCCGACTTCAAAGAAGGTCCCCAATGGGTGATCCCGGCCGCCCACAACCGGGGCCGAGGTCGGCCGATGAGGTGTTTAACTATTTGCACCCCCAGGCCCGAGGCGGCCACGCTCAATATCCCTCTCACACCGGCCGCCAGGCAAGGCCGATACTTGTACACTATCCCCGCTGCGGCCAGACAAATGCAGAGCATGGCCTGGTAAAGGCCAATCCCGGCTTGGTATCCGATCTCACCGAACATGTGCAGGCCGGAACCGGGTGACGATCTTACCAGATTATAGAAGGCGTTCTCGCAGAAATACCCCAAAACAAAAAAAACCGTCAGGCCCAAGATGACGGCCCAACTCTTCCCGTTCAATTTCATGTCTCATCCTAATCGTGGTGTTGCTTGTTACACGTTGCCTGTTACACGTTGCCGGTTGGTCTTCGGCCTGAACAGGCGACGAGGAGTAAACCGGGTTCAAATGCTCATGACGGCCGGGTCGAGTTCAACCTCATCATTTGAGTCACCGCCTGTTTAACCTGATCCAGGGTGATGGAGGTCAGACAGATTTGGTCCAGGCATTCTCTGGCCTGAGACAATCCGCAAGGCGCACAGGCGGTCGGGGCTGAAACAATAATGGCCAGGGGAGAATCAGGCGCCCAAATGACCGGATCCGTAGGACCGAAAATGGTCGCCACCCGGAGGCCCAGCGCCGCAGCCAGGTGGGTGATGCCGGAATCATGACCGACCAATCCTGCGCATAGGGACAAGATACCACTCAATTCCGATAAAGGCAAGTGACGAGCAATAATCGGGGCAGGGGATTTGATCAGGTTCAACACGGCAGAGGTCGTATCATCATCAGCCGGCCCGGAAATCAGTAGAGGCTGAATATTGAAGGATAGGCCGGCCCAGTCGATGAGAGCGGCCAGATTGGCGGCCGGCCACAGTTTCAGACGGCTCCCAGACCCAGGGTGGAAAGCCAAAATCGGTCTGTCCCAATCGACACCTTGCCGGGTCAGCCACTCTTTGCCTCCCGTCCGGCTCGCGGCGGTGGCTTGCAGGCGAACAGGCTGGGGCTGGGAGAATGGGTAAAAAGCTCGGGCCTGGCCAAGAAGATGCTCGGATAGATGAAGAGGTTGACCGGGAGGAGGGAAGAAATCCAGCGACCAGACCTGAGATACACCCGCTGTTCGCAGGTTCCCGGCCACTACCGGGTCCAAATGTCGGGACAGCAGGATGGCCAGGTCGGCCTGTAACGGGGCAGGGGGCCGATCAGGATCATTTATATATAGCGATCTGATCGTCGGGTGGGCCGGCGATTGGAGGGTCAGCCTGGAAAAAGTTCCTTTGACCAGGTCCAGGTAGTCCAAGCGTCCAAAGACAGTGATAACGGCCGAATCAAAGGTTTCATGCAACGCCCCAAGCAACGGCAAGGAAAGGATAAAATCTCCCAACGCGCCATAATGGATCAGGAAGATGCGGCGAATGGTCTTAGGGTCGAGGACGTCCATTGACTGATTCTAACGTTGAAAAGAAAAGCATGACATGGAAGACATGGAAAAGCGGACTAGGTTGATGCGCCCAATTTGAATTTACCGACCATATCTTTCAGGCGGGCGGCCAGGCGGGCTAATTCCTCGGAGCTCAAATTGACCTTAGAACTGCTTTGGGCCATGTCCCCGGCGGCTTGACTTACTTTGACAATATCTTTAGCAATTTCTTCTGCTACATGGGAACTGCCGGCCAGACCGTCATTGACGTCTTGGATTCCTTGGGCTACCTGGCTAACGTTATTAGCTATTTCATTGGTAGTAACTGATTGTTCTTCTACCGCCGCGGCAATGGCGAAGACTATTTCATTAAGTCCTTTGTTGACGTTCAAGATTTCTTGAATTTCTTTGATGGTTCCGGTGGTGGAGGCTTGAATACCTTCAATTTGATCTCTGATTTTATCTGTGGATTCTGCAGTTTGCCTGGCTAACTCTTTGACTTCGTTGGCGACTACGGCAAAACCCTTGCCGGCTTCCCCGGCCCGAGCCGCCTCGATGGTGGCGTTGAGGGCCAGCAATTTTGTCTGTTCCGAGATTTCATTGATGGTCTGCGTCACCTGACCGATCTCTTCGGCGGCGCGACCCAATTCATTGACCTGATCATAGGCGTTTTGGGCTTGCGATACGGCATTACCCGTCATGGTTCGGGCTTTTTCACTATTCCGGGCGATTTCACTAATGGTGGCGTTCATCTCTTCCACCGCGGCTACGACCGTATCTACATTGGCGGAGGCCTGACTAGAGCTGGCAGCCATGGAAGTCATATTGGCGCTCATTTTTTCGGCGGCCGAGGTGACAGAATTTGATTCTTGAGACACATTGCGTACTCCTTCAATCATTTCATCGGCCGCTGTGGACATCTGGACGGCAGTGGTATCCAGGTCCTTCACGGCTGCGTCAATATCTTTGATCATACTGTGCTGCTGGCCCATGAAGGCGTTGAAACTGGCTGAAACAGCCAGAATTTCGTTGTAGGTGGCCTGTCCGTAGACCTCCTTGCAGTCCCGGCAGGAGGCGCACTGACCACTGGAGATTCTCAGGCAATCCGTCTCCTGGGCGTATGATCCTGATTCCTCCCAACAATGAGTCTCACGGCCGAACGAGCGGCAGTTAGACCGGCCACACCTGGTTATCTCAGAACAATTGAGGGCCGGCACTTTCAGCCTTTTACTTAGATCACCCCCCTCTTGCAGTTCGTCCATGCCTTTTCCCAGTTCAGACAACGGACGGTTTATCGACCTGTAAATGAACAGGCCGAAAATCAGCAGGAAGAGACCCACGAATATAGTCGCGGCCAGGCTGATGATCTGGCCGGTAGTCGTGATTTTATCCACTTTTGTCTCAACCAGCTCGATGACTCTATTGGCTGCCTTTTCTACGTCGGTCCCCGTTTGGTTCAACTGGGGCATGAGGTCCCTGTTTTTCTCCCACATGGAAAGAACCGAGACTTCCAACTGGTCAATCATTGGCCAGAGTTCATTAGATTGTTCATAACTAGAGATAAATTTGGCAGAACTAGTAGTTTTAATGGCCGTTCCCAGATTGTTCCTGGCTAGTTCCAATTTTTTCAAGATATCATTCTTGCTATCCAGGTACTTCTTCTTGTTTGAGAAGAGAAAAAGGTTCTGAATATTTATGACCCGGGCGTGGCCGTAACCCAAGAAACTCTTGGCTTCGGTCCGCGCCGCGGCTTTGGCCGGTGAGATCTGGTCATCCTGCATGAAAGCATCGGCTTCCTCGCGGTCAATAGCGACGACGATGGCTTTGATCGAATCATTTATGGCCTCAATCTTAGCCACCAGTTGCGCCATGGAATCATCCCTGGCGGCTTGGTTTTTGGTGATTTGATCAAATATCTTGGCATGTTCCTCTTCTATCTTCGTAATATTTTGAACCTGCTCTTTTATTTGGTCATCACTGGCCGTCCCCAACTCGGTGATAAGACCGTTCAGCTTATTGATACCATTCCTGTAGTCGCCCGCTAAATTTTGGTCCTGGGTCCGGATAAAATGTTGTTCCGTCAGCATGGTCTTGAGGATACCGCGCGTAATGTCTTGGCCTACGGCCTGGATTCGAAGCCCCTTTTCTCTAACACCACTAAGGTACATATTCACGCCGGAAACAAGAAAGATGCCTGCCGCGCCGAGAAGTGTAAGGATTATCAGTCTAGCGTGAATACTTAGGCGTAACCGACCCATTGAAAGCCTCCTGATTATCACTGATTATATAAAATTTGTTTCGGTTTCTTATGGACGCCATTAGTTCTATAGCATGGTCAGGCTCAAGAAGTATCGCATTCAAGGAGTATCGCACCAGGGCAGCTTCACGCCGCCCTGGACCGGATCATCCGGCAATCGATAATTAATTTTCGTAAACACCGGCGCCCACGAGGATGGGTTGCCCCGGTACCCGATAAACATACGCGAGCTTTTTGGACGGTGTCTTTTCACCTGGCTTGGGCCACATGTAACTTACCCAACCTTCCCCTTTGCTCTTAGCTACTTCAATATATTCGGCATAGAACGCCTTACCGTTCACATCTTTTGCTTCCATCAAATTCTTGCCGACCATCTTGGGGTTAAGGTGGGATAGGTTGACGCCGGTGTCCATATTGGTGGTGAAGACATAGCTGTCTTTCCACACGAAAGGCCCTTTGGGGTCGTTCAGGACCTTCAGAGCCGCGTCCAGACCTTTGTCTGTTATAAGTTTGGCTGCTTCTTTGCATTTAGCCACACATTCGTCCTTAGTCGCCTTATCCTGGGCGAAGGATAAAGAAAAAGACAAGGTCACCAACAAACACAAAACCAACCCCATAATAAGTCGCTTTTTCATTTCTGATTCTCCTTTGCGTTTACATCGACATAGCAATTACCACCGGCTGTTATGATTCTGTGCCATTGACGGAATTCGACCACCTCCTTTGACAATCGGTCGACGGCGCCTGCCGATTCACGAAACGACCAAGCGGTTCGCCGGTACGGAAACTCAGTTTGATTGTACATTAACATAGCCATCATCACCCGGTTGTTACAATTCTATGTCATTGACAGAGTTCGACCACAGGAAGACGGCCCCGGTTCGATTCAACTCCGGGCCTCGCCAACCGAGAACGACATAATTTGGGCATAACCTAAGATTGAAAGGCTTGACTCGACAAAGAGCGGTCAGACGCTCGAGGCCAAGACGGTTTATTTTTCCGGCGGTAGGATAATAGAATAAAGCAATGGTAGCTTCAGGTAACCCGCGGCGGGGACGCCAAATCGGAATGTAGAATAGTGACCGTGGAAACACACCCGAAACCTTGATCTGGAAAGACCTGAATCTAATTCCATAACCACAAGTACCGGCCTATTTGAACAGCGGTCCCAGGAAATGATTTGAAATGACGATGCGCTGGATCTCGGAGGTGCCTTCATAGATAGTGAACACACGGGCATCACGGTAAAATCGCTCCACCGGAAAGTCCTTAAGGTAGCCGTAGCCGCCATGGATCTGAATGGCTTTGTAGGCGATCCGATTGACCATTTCTGAGGCATATAGTTTGGCCATGGAGGCTTGAGCGCTGAATCGTTCTCCCCGGTCTTTCATGGCCGCGGCATTAAGCGTTAGCAGCCGGGCCGCCTCAATCTCGGTGGCCATGTCCGCAATCATCCACCGGATGCCCTGGTAATTGGCTATAGGTTGGCCGAACTGGACCCGTTGTTTGGCATATTCGATAGCGGCATCGAGGCAGGCCTGGGCCACGCCCACCGATTGGGACGCGATCCCGATCCGGCCACCATCCAGGGCGGACATGGCAATCTTAAAGCCGTCACCCTCTCTGCCCAGGAGATTCTTGGCCGGCACCCGGCAGTCTTCGAAGATAAGCTGGACCGTATCGGAAGCCCGCAGCCCCATTTTATCCTCCACCTTACCCACATAAAAGCCGGGAGTACCCTTTTCCACCACAAAGGCACTGATGCCCCGGTGTTTTCTGGCCTTGTCGGTGAGTGCGGTGACTACGGTGACGCCTGAGTTCAACCCGGTGGTGATGAATTGTTTGACTCCATTGAGAATGTAAAAGTCGCCGTCCCGCACGGCCGTGGTCCGTTGACTGGATGGGTCGGATCCAGCTCCGGGTTCGGTCAAGGCGAATGATCCTAACATCTCACCGATAGCCAGTTGTTTAAGGTACTTATCTTTTAGATACTCGGAGCCGAAGCGGGTGATGGGCTCTCCGCAGACTGAATTATGGACCGACATGATGACCGCGGTGGACGCACAACCATAGGCAATTTCCTGGAGTGCCAGAGAATAACTGACCGTGTCGACGCCGGCCCCATTGTATTCCACGGGCACGGTCATTCCCAGCAGGCCTAATTCACCCATTATCTTTAGATTCTCTAACGGGAATTCTTTTGTCTCATCTCGCTCCGCCGCCGTTGGGATGAGCTCCTTCCGGGCAAAATCACGCGCCATAATCTGGATCATATGCTGTTCATCGGTCAGTTGAATGGACATGATGAACCTCCACTGGTTGATTTTCACATGTTGCATGTTACTAGTTTCTTGTTGGTTGCACTGGTCATAGCTATTGCTAATCGATCTCTACCTGGGTCTGGGTCGAGCTTGAATCAAACAACTAAATAACTTATATCTCCAACCATTAATCTGCAACGAGTAACGAGCAACCGGCACCGGTTACGGCGTATACAAAATTACGAGTAATTCGGCATCGATGTCGCCCACATTCTTGAGCCGATGGACAATCGAAGAATTGAAATGGAGGCTCTCATGGGGGGCTAGACGGGTGATGTTTTCGCCCACGGCTATTTCAATATGCCCATTGAAAACATAAACGAATTCCTCCCCATCATGCTGATATCCGACTCCTTTGTGATCAGACAAGGCTTCGATGGTGACATGGAACGCTTTGAGGTGTTTATTCCGGGCCTCGGGCGTCAAGGTCCGATAGGAATAGGCGTCGGTTCGTTTTTCATAGGCATCGGCACGTTTCTTGCCAGCTTCCTCTTCGTCTTTTAGTAATTCTCCGGAATCTACTTGTAGTGACCGGGCCACTTGCAGCAGCACGGCCACCGGTGGGATGATTTCGTTCAATTCGATGGACCGGAGATACTCGACGGCGTAGCCGGTATCATTGGCCACAACGTCCAGGTTGATATCCTTACTTTCCCGGAGACGTTTAATTTTTTCTCCGATGCTCTGTTTTTTCACTCTGGGCCGCATAATTGACTCCTTACTGTTGAAGTCCTGATGGGCTAAGATGGACCTGGCCGCGACTAGTGGAATCCAAATTTTTGACTGATCGCCCTGGTAAACCTGGGCAGGTAAATAAGGTCAAACGTCTCTTCTTTGCCGGGGAAAAGGGCCAGGGCGACCCGCTTGACCGCGGTCACCAGTTTCATAGACTCGTCATGAGTCAGGTCAGTCGTATTGATGGTCAACAAAGTCAGGTCAACCAAGAACCTTAACCTTCTTATTTTCTTATTTTCTTCCCGGACATCATCATCAGTGGGCTGGTTGGTCATGGTGGCCCTCGTGTCGCTCATCGATTTGATTGCCTGGTCGGCTTCTGCTTATGAAAGCCGGTGGCTGATTCGAAGTTGAAGCCCACTTTAAGCAGCGTTTCTTCGTTGAAATGGCCGGCCATAAGTTGCATTCCAATGGGTAAGCCGGCTGAGCTGAAACCACAAGGGACGGACATTCCCGGAATACCGGCCATGTTGGCCGACAAGGTGAAAATATCCGACAGATACATTTGCAGCGGATCATCGGTCATTTGGCCAATCTTAAATGCCGGCGTCGGGGCCACGGGAGTGACCAGGACATCACAGACCTTAAATGCTTCCTCAAAATCTCGCCGGATGAGCGTTCTCACCTGGGAGGCTTTGTGGTAATAAGCGTCATAATATCCGGCAGATAAGACATAGGTGCCCATGATGATGCGACGAATTACTTCAGGGCCAAAGCCGTTGGTCCGGGTCTGGTAGTACATGTCCATCAGATTGGCCGGGGATTTTTCTCGGAATCCGTACTTGACTCCATCGTATCGGGCCAGGTTGGAGCTGGCTTCGGCCGGAGCGATGACGTAATAGACCGCCACCACATATTCGGTGTGAGGCAAAGAGACATCCATCACCTCCGCCCCTAACTTCTCCAGCTCCGTCACCCCGTTCTTCACCGCGGCCATCACTTCCGGATCAATCCCGGAGATGAAATACTCTTTTGGTAAACCGATTTTAATCCCTTTTAGACCATGGGTCAGGGCTGCCGTATAATCCGGGACCTCGCGGGGTACGGAAGTGGAATCTTGCGGGTCATACCCGGAAATAGAATTCATGATAATGGCCAAATCGGTCACGTCTTTGGTGATCGGCCCGATCTGATCCAGAGAGGAACCATAGGCTATGAGTCCGTACCGGGATACCCGGCCGTAGGTAGGCTTTAACCCGGCCACGCCACAATGGGCGGCTGGTTGCCGGATGGACCCGCCGGTGTCCGACCCCAAGGCGCCCAGGCACTCGTCGGCCGCCACCGCGGCAGCCGACCCACCACTGGAGCCTCCAGAAATGTGTTCCAGGCTCCACGGGTTTCGGGTGGGGCCTGTCCACACCGGCTCAGTGGATGAGCCCATGGCGAATTCATCCATGTTGGTTTTACCTACGATCACCGCCCCGGCCTCCCGCAGTTTGGTCATGACCATGGCATCATAGGGCGGAATATAATTCTCCAGGATTTTGGAGGAACAGGTCGTCCGCAGGCCCTTGGTACATATAACATCTTTAATGCCCAGAGGGATTCCCGTCAAAGGGCCGGCCGTTCCATCTTTATATCGTTGATTAGCCGCCTCCGCTGAGGCCAAAGCCTCTTCCTGATTCATGGTCACAAAGGCGTTGATTTTGTTTTCAATCCGGTCGATCCGGTCACAGACGGACTTGGTTAGCTCCACGGCAGAGATTTCTCTTTTTTTGAGCATCTCGTGTGCCTCGTGGATAGTGTGGGAGTACAATTCCATATTTTTTCCTTTATTCAAAGAGCATAAGCAGGGGAATACCTGGAAGACAAAAGCAGCTCCCGGCCCTATGCTTTGACCATCGAAGGGATGTCAAATGACCCGAGGTACGACAAAGGTGCTTCCCTCTTTCTCCGGAGCGTTGGCCAGGGTTAGGTCAAGACCGATGGACGGTTTAACTTCGTCTTCTCTGAAGGCATTCGACAAGGGAATGGCATGGGAGGTCGGAGGGACGTTTGCCGTATCGAGTTCGTTAAGTTTTTCGATGTATTCGAGGATGTTGTTTATCTGAGGGGTAAAAATGGTGTACTGGTCCTCAGTTAACGACAAACGAGCCAGTTTGGCTACGTGCTCCACTTCAGCACGGGATATTTTCATCCGGAGACTCCTATCAGACTTTTTTATAGGGACGGGGTGGCCACCACCCTCAAAACCCATGGGGGGTGGCTACGATCTATATATTCTCTAATTAGCGGGATTTAGTTAACTAATAACACATAACGCAAGACAAAACAAGGATAAAATTGCCGATGCAATGGTGGCGATAGGAAGGAGAGTGTTTTTAACAAGGGCCGGGAGTCGGCGTGATGACGGCTTCCAGGCAAAGTCTTACTCGGGCCATCTGTTCTTCCAGGGCAGCATAGACCGACTCCACATCATTTAGTTTTTCGTCTTTGGCCATTTCTTCCAATCGGGCGGCGATGATCCGGGCCGGCCGGGCGGAAAAATTTGTCAGCACCCCTTTGAGAAAATGGGCCCGGTATTCCAGATCCCGGGGGTCCCGGCGGTCCATGGCCTCTCGAATATCGGCAAGATATTTATGGTAATTTTGAAAAAACAACTGGATCAACTGTCCGATCAGTCTTTGGTCCCCGGAACAGCGATTTTCGAAGTCCCTGAGATCGACGGGTACATCCGGCGCCGTGTCAGGTGCCAGGACGGAACAGGTGCCGCCATTTTCGATGTTCTTAAGAAGTTCACTGGATCTGACGGGCTTGGCCAGATAGTCATCCATGCCGGCGGCGAGACATTTGTCTCGATCCTCTTCGAAAGCGTGGGCCGTCAGGGCGACAATTCGAATGTGCTCGCCGGTTTGTTTCTCAATTTCCCGAATGGCTGCAGTGGCCTGGATCCCATCCATGTCAGGCATTTGCACATCCATTAAGATCAGGTCAAAGTGATCCTTGGCTAATGCCTCCAATACCTCGATCCCATTTGCGGCTATGATCACCGTGTGACCTTTTTTGGTCAGGGTGGCCCGGGTCATCTGCTGGTTAATGAAATTGTCTTCAGCCAGCAGAATGTGTAACTTAGGTTTAGCGCCGGGAGACGCCTCAAAAGCCGGTGTCAAGGGCGTATCGTCTTGTGTCGCCATTTTCTCAGGGTCCTTTGGGGAGAGGTCATGCTCAGGGACTATACGGCCGGCCTGATGAGCAGATGCAGAGCCGAAGATGATAAAGCGGAGATGACCAACGCTGCTTTCATTACGGGTATATTTGTCTTAGCCCGTATTCTATTGATGAATATTATCCCGTAACAAATTAATAAAGTCAAGCTCGGCAAGATGATCCCTGAAGATATCATAAATTCCAACCGAGCTACAGATTGTGTCGATGCGTATCTCATCATTGTTGGAGTGTAGCCCTGAAAAATGCCCCGTCAGGAGATGCAAGCCGCATTGAGAATGCCGACGATTAGTGAAGTGAACCCAAGGAATATCCCTTTGGAGACCTGGTTGGCCGGTATGTCGGCGACAATTGTGGGAAATATCTTCCTTACGGCAATGAATGTCAACAATTGGACGACAAAGGTGATGATAGCCCAAATAATCATATCCAGCAGCGCGGCACTGTGGATAATGGCACTGGCCAGGGGGATGGCAAAACCGAGCAACGCACCGCAAAAGCTACAGGCTGCGGCAGTATTACCCTCAGATATTAGATCGAATTCACGGTAAGGGGTAAACTTGTCGTAGATTCTGGCAAAGACATACAATAAGACCATGGCGGTGACAAAGTAGGTTAGAAACCCTAATAAACCGGAGAGAGATATAGACATGTCGGTGAAAGCCACGGGTACCTCCTAAGGAGATTCAGGTTCAAAATAGTGCGGCACAAATCGGCTTTTGTCCGTGGTAATGGGCGTGTCGTCCTCTCGAATGCCCAATCCGGCGGGGACCCCGTCGATGATCCAGGAGCCGATTACCGGGTAATGACCATCAAAAGCTGGAGCTTCAAGTAATTCTTGATAAACGAAACCCTCCTCTCCATATTCGCCCGAAGTTTGGAAAATTGGGTTGGCGTTACGGTACAAGGTGATGTTAGCCCCTTCTCTGGAAAAAATGGGTTTTTTCACGTAGGACCCGTTCAACTTGTGTGGGTCGAAATAACTGGCCAACAGATGGGGATGTCCCGGTGACATTTGCCACAGCAAAGGTAGAAGACCCTTGCTGGACAGAATCATTTTCCAGGGAGGTTCGACCAGGCTGATGGTGTCGAGCAACAATTTCTCACCGAAGCTATCGGCCAGCATCCACTCCCAGGGATAAAGCTTGAACATGAACTCTATCTGTTGCTCCGCCAGATCATAGAAGAGTCCGTCCAATTCGTTGAACCCAATGTCTTCCACATAAATATGTCGGGCCTCAAGACCGGCCTGCAGAGCCACATCTCGCAGATATTCCACGGTCATCAGGTCTTCTTCAGAATCTTTTACGCAGGTGAAATAAAAAGGCGCTCCCGCCGGCATGGCCTCTTTTAGAAGGGAAAAAGCGGTCAGCAATTTTTCGTGGATTGAATTGAATTGATCGTAAGTTGGAAATAGCTCCTCCAACCATAGCCACTGGGCGACGCTGGACTCAATCAGCGAGGTGGGTGTATCGGCATTGTATTCCAGGAGCTTCAAGTCCCCGTCCGGACCAAAAAGGAAATCGAAACGGCCGTACAGGGATGGTTCTTGACGGCGCCAGGATATCTTGATCAGCTCGGCAAACTGCGGTGGAATCCCAAGTTGGGCGTACAATTTCCGGGTAGTCGCATATTCCACCGCCTCCAGGCAGAGTTCATGCAGGTCCGCGGTAACTTGCTCTATCAGATCAATCTCGGCAGATGAAAACTGGTAACAGACTCCTTCCGTCCAATATCCGCCGCCCATAGAATGAAAGGTAAAACCGATTTCATCAAATTTTTCTTGCCAATTCTGCCGTTTTTTAACTAAATTCCGTTTCATCGTGTGACCCGTCTAACCTCCGCTGCGGAGGTGCCCCGAAGACCCGAACCCGCCCCGGGCAATATGGCTGGAGGTGATCGTATGGATGGAATGGGTTGATTTCATCCCAGGTGACAACCGGCCAAAATTGGTTCTACCTTCTACTGGAACCGGGTCATAGCTGCCGGTTCGGAAGTAATAGGCATGGCCACCGAAAAAGTAATAATGGGGGCCATAGTAGTATCCGGTTGACTGGCGTTCGCACCGGTCCGGGTCACCCCAATCATTCATGCAGTCTTCCTTGGTGGCGTATTCTTCGCGGCGAGTATTCTGAGAATCCGAAGAATCCGATCCACAGGCGGCGATTGAAGCTGAGGCCATCAAGACCAAGACGATTTTCTTGGAACGTTTCATCTGTAATAATCCGATGCCTGGCTCCAATGGATCAAGAAAAGCAAAGCGCCCCTTGACGCACAGGCTTTGGGGGGTGTTGAATTATACCGGTTTCAACATGGAGATACAAACCAACATCTTCAATCACCGGCAGTCTCTGTGCTCTCTTTTTTTCCCCATGCTCTCATGGTTATGTCTTCTCAGCCATATCGGTCGGCGCTGGTCCGGTAATTTCTCGGATCTTTCGTTTGAGCAATTCTTCAATCAGGGAAGAGAAGGACTCGGCCGCGGCCCTAGGGTTAAGGACTTTTTCCACAACCCATTTGCCCGTCGAACTAAGCTTGTCCCGCAGTTCCGCGTCACTGATCAGCCGGCCGGCGGCCAGAACATATTCTTCCACGGTCGCCACGTGGGCAAAGGAGAGTGTTGGTTGGCCATCGTGATCGAGGAATGAAGGAGCACCCCATACCGACGTCGTAGCCGCCTCAGATTGATCCTGATCATAAAAGTCGAATGGTTGCAAGGCCAGGAGGGCGCCTCCTTGAGCCAGGTACTCCCCTGGGGCGGTGCTGGTGGAAGGAGAAAACGGGTGAAGATACAGGTCAATAACTTGGGCATAACGGGGGGCGGTGGATGATGCCGTGAAGTAGAATCTGTCCTGCAACCCCAATTCTGCAATCTTTTCCTTCAGATTGGTATCTATGTCGTCACTGCCTCCGGTACCGCAGGCCAGATAAACAGCCTGGGGGTGATCGTTCAATATTTCAGCCACCGCCAGAAGATATTCTTCACCGGCCAGTTCGGCCAACTGATCGATGCTCCCCAATATAAAGGCGCCTTCCGGATAGCTCTGCCGCAACTCGGCCACCAATTCCGGAGCAGCCTTGGAAGAATCAGATATCGCCATCATGGGCGGACGGAAAAAGTAGTACTCATGCCCGTAAAGCGTTCCCCTGGTCCCCAGTCGGTGCGTCACCCGATAGTCGATTCCGGCGACATCGTAGACCAGGTCTGTTTCAGCCCAGTAAATCTGCAAGGATGAAGTCCGAGTCGAAAACAAGAAGGTGTCTTGTTCTCTGCGGCAGGATGATATCAATATATCTATTTCATCATCGGTCACCTTTTCTCTAAGCTTCAGGCATTTATTGAAGTGACTATAATACAGGCCGGCATCACGGTCGTCGATGAGGTCATGGATGTTGACATAGCTAACCCTCAGATCCATTATTTTCCTGATGCACTCCTTATCCGATATTGACTTCTCAATATACTCCAAATCATAAACGTAGTACTCGTACTCCGGGCGGCCTTGCTCCACCAGCCCCATTAGTAGTTTATATAACAGGTAAAATTGGTAATTATGGACAACCCGATCACAAACAAAGCCTATTTTCCAGCGGTTCCGGCCCAGGAAGACATCTTTGTCGGGGGGGCGCAGATCATGATCGGCCACCAGGTGGTCTGTAATATACCTCCCCAGCGGTTGATCCAGGTCCATGGTTAAGGTGGCCCATTGGGCTTGGGTCTGGGTTAGATTGCCATAGATGTGGGATAAGGGAAAATGCAAATAAAAAGCCAGTTCTGTTTGCTTTTTTTGTATGGCCTGGCGGAAGAGGCTGAGCAGGGAAGTGTAGATTTCCAACCATTCCGGCTTCGCCCCGTAACTGTTCCAGAAGCTGAAAAGGGCCCAGATGATATTGGATTTCTGGACCCGGAGCGGCTTGTCTAAGAATCCGGGGGTAAAGACCTGTTGAATCAGATGATCTATCAGTTCCCCCAGGTTGGCAAACAGGACATCGAGCACGTTTTTCAATAAGGCCGGGTCGTTCTTGATACCCGAATCCACCGTGAAGTCCAGATCGACTATTCGGGTCAGGTATTCCGTCCTGGCCTGGAGTCGGTCTTTTCCAGCAAAATAGTTGAGGATAAGCTCCATGTTAGCCAGGATTGCTTTGAAATAATCAGTGGATGAAGCATAGATTTTCTGGATTTCACTGAATAGCGTTTCACTTTGGGGGGTAGATGTCAAAGTCACGCCTGACCGGGCAATCAGTTCGATAAACGCCAGGCAATTAAGGTTATACTGATTTTTGAACACCATGGGCACGAAGAAATGATCCCGGAGGATCCCGAAAAGATCGGTATAGGCCATCTGGTACTTCGGATTCTGATGCGGGAAGTAAGTCATCTCCATGGCATAAAAGGCGGCAATGGCGTCGCTCATCGCCTCGTTGTCCATCGGTTCCGTGAAGACATTGGCGACGTCGACCAGGTATCTTTCGACATTGTTTATTTTCAACATTTCCAGCCAGCTTGACAGTCTAGGATTCATTTTGGCAGCTCTCTTTCAATGTCGTTTTTAGGTTACAGGTGGATTGAGAAGGCCCGGTTTCGCTGTCTAAGCCCACGGCTAATTGACTTTTTCCTCATCAGGGAGGACTGCTTAGACAGTTAGCACCTGGATACTGAATACAGGGATATGTTGCCGGCTCAACAGAATGGCATGATTTTTATAAGGCTCTGAGTTGTGTTTGAGCAAGGGAATAAAATGGGGAAACCGGCGCAGAAACAACTCAATGGTTCGAGCCGAAGTATTAATCTCGCCTTCGATGTAAGTCTGGAGCGGAGCTAAGTAGCACTTGACTTGAAAACGAAACACCGGTTGCCGGGCGGTTTGCTTTTTCCAGGCAGGGTTGCCGTGGAATTGCTCTAGTTCGATGACAAAGGCTACCTGTTTCAAGTCGATCAAGAGTTCCTGATCAGACCAAATAATTTTCTTGTCTTTAACCAGGCAAGGTTTTTTCAGGTAGGGATAGTAAACTGCTTCGTTATCAAACCAGATTCGTCTGAGTTCGTCTTCATTTGCCACCGGCCGCTTTTTGTCTGGGCCGGCATAAAGAATCTTTTGCCCGACCAGCCGTTTGGCTTCTTTTGGGTCACGAATAACTCTTGTTATTTCTTTCGCTTGCAGAGTGATATGCTCGAGAATTTTTTTGTTTAGGAGAACAGACAACAGACCTATGTCAGGGATGGCGCCCTCGACGATCTCCCCGGTAACCAGGAAAAAACGCACCAGATTGAGGGGGGTTACGTCTGGGCTCCTGTCCAACGGCGGACGATTTTCGGAGTTGGATTCCATGTGATCAGGATAGCTGTGAAAATCATTCATGAATCCAACTAACCGGCGCCAATTGGCCATTTTATCGTTGTCAACTGCTGGATCCTGCTGTTTTTAAATAAATTATAGAGCTGAGGGCCAAAGGGAACTAGAGGCTGACTCATTATATGAGTCTATCCCGGGTGCTGCATGTTCTTATCCCCAGACGGCCTCAGAGAGTTTAATTTCCTTATACTTCTTTAGACTGAAAAGAAAGCAAAGTCAATGAAAAGAACAGGGCAAATGCATCGGTCTTGTCTCAGGACATCCAAGAGCTAGACTTCATGCACTTGCCCCGAATTATCTTTAGATTTGCCTTGCTTTAATAGACGGAGGGAGGTGGTGCGTCAACTCCACTCCGCCGGATTGTTTTTGTTGAAAATTGATGCCGCATCAGCGTCGCCATTTGTAGTCGGTTAGACGTAGCTTTGGTATTCCGGAACATACATCATAGACCTGATATATTCGGTCAGGTCATCTGGTTTCTGTGTCGTAGCCAGGCCTTGTTCGTAGGCCACTTCGGCTACAGCGGTAGCAATGACTAAAGAGGTCTCTCTAATGCGGGCCAGCGGTGGAAGAATCCGTCCCTGTTCCCGGTCAGCTTCCGAGACCATCTGGGCCAGAGTCTTTGCCGCTACGAGAAACATTTCGTCAGGCACGCGACTCGCCCTGGTAGCCAGGACAGCCAGTCCCAGGCCAGGGAAAATGTAGACGTTGTTCCCCTGGGCCGGAACAAATGTTTTACCGTGGACAGTGACCGGTTTAAACGGGCTGCTGTCGGCAAAAACGCTCCGTCCTACAGTCCCGGTGAATCGTTCTTTGGCGGTGCCTCCCGTTTTTGTTGGGGGGTTTTGGAGCAGGGAGAGCACAATCGGCCTTTCGTTGATCCGGGCCATGGCTTCCAGCACTGATCGCGTGAATAATCCTGGTTTTCCGGAAACCCCAATGATGGCATTGGGTTTTATCGCTCCAACCGCGGCGAGTAAGCTTGAGGCAGGTTCATGGTCATGTGCATAGCGAAGTTTATTCCCATTCAAATCGGTCCGGCTTTTCACAATCAGCCCTTTGGAATCCACAAACCAGCACCGCCGGCGGGCTTCCTGCTCGGATAACCCCTCATTAATCATCGCAGAAACACTCAGATCACCGGTACCGATTCCGGCCTCTCCCGCACCCAGAAACAGGATTTTTTGATCCTTCAGTTCTCCTCCGGTGATGCGCAGCGCCGAGTATAGGCAAGCCAGAGTGGTGGCGGCTGTCCCCTGGATGTCATCATTGAAAGTGCAAACCTGATTCCGATACTTTCGCAACAGGCGAAATGCATTGTGATTCCCAAAATCTTCAAATTGGATGAGGGCGCTGGGAAATATCTGTTGCACCGCCACAACGAACTCTTCGATCAATTCATCGTAAGCCTGTCCTCGAAGGCGCCGCTGTTTTAAGCCGATGTAAAGAGGGTTGTTCAGCAGTTCTTCGTTTTCCGTGCCCACGTCAATGGTCACGGGGAGACCGGCCGCTGGATGGATACCGGCACAGGCGGTGTAGAGGGCGAGCTTCCCTATTGGAATACCCATACCGCTGGCCCCGAGGTCCCCCAGGCCGAGAATTCTCTCACCGTCTGTCACAACGATGATTCGAATGTCCTTATAGGTCCAGTTCATGAGGAGATCAGCTACCCGGCCTTTATCATTGGCGGTTATGAATAGACCTTGGGGTCTGCGGAAAATATTGCTGTACTCCAGGCAGGCCTTGCCTACCGTCGGGGTGTAAACAATCGGCATAAGTTCTTCTATATTTTCCAGAAGCACCCGGTAGTACAATGTTTTATTGCGCGCCTGCAACCCGCTTAGAAAGATGTACTTGTCGAGGTCGGTCGGTAGTTTTCTCACATTTGTAAGTACGCGCAAGAGTTGATCATCCATGGAATGGATATGCGGAGGCAGGAGTCCGCGAAGACCCAACGCTTCCCGTTCTTCCTCAGTGAATGCGGCCCCTTTGTTTAGGCCGGAATCCCGCAACAAAGCCATGCCGGTGGGAAAATCCCTTAGACGGCTCTGAATCTTCATTCTTTCCTTGGCATCGGTATGTTTGCCTTTTTGAAGGATGGATTGAAGATTGATCTGACCAAGAAACTTTGCGAGCGCATCGCTTTCTGCCAGATCTTTATTGAAGGAGATGATCATCTTATCGTTTTCGTAGGCTACGCTGTACATGGTGCATTCCTCCTTTTAAATTCAACAAAAGCTAACCGCGAAAGACGCGGAGATGCAAGGGCGCACAGAGCCTCAATGTTTTAGGCGAACTAGCTTGAAATCAAAGCACATTTCTGCGTCCTTTCTTTGCCCCCGAGTCCTTTGCGATTCGCTTTTTCGTTTTAAGGCAAATGAGATAAAGAAGCCACAACCAGGTGGGCGGATTTGGCGTCCGGCCCGGATGTGGCTTCAGACGGTTTAGAGTTTCCACTCTGCTAGTCATCAGAGCCGTCTTTGTATCCATAATTAATCGGTATTGGGGAGTCCCATTTATTTTGCAGATTTTTTGACCTGAGCTTCAGCGAACATGGCCGCGCCCAAGGCGCCGGCGATCTGCGTATCCATAGTCGGCCTTAGAGCCTTGATCCCCAGTTCCTTCTCAATCCTGGAAACTACGCCGATATTTTTGGCAATGCCTCCGGTAATGGCGAATTCTTTTTCGACGCCGATTCTCTCCAGCAAAGAGACGATCCGATGGGCCATGGCTGAACTGTACGCGGCCAGAACCTTCTCTTTGGGCCAGCCGGCGCGCAGGAGGCCGGAAGCCTCAGATTTGGCGAACACGACGCAGGTGGAGGAAACCGGCTGGGGCTCCTCAGCCACTTGGAGAGACAACTCGCCCATGTCATCGATGGATACGTTCAACAGGTCGGCAAAAACTTCCATTCCGCGACCGGTCCCGGCCGCGCATTTGTCGTTCATCAAGAAATTGGTCACCTTGCCCTTTTCGTCGCAATGGATGGCCTTACAATCCTGTCCGCCCATGTCCAGCACCGTGCGAACGCTGGGACCATACATGAAATTGGCCCCCAGAGCGTGGCAGGCGATTTCGGTGATGGCCCGTTGCCCAAAGGGGACATTGACCCGGCCGTAACCCGTTCCCACGGTGTACTGCAGGTCTGTGTAGGTCACTCCTGTTTCTCCCATGGCCATGTTCATGGCGTTCAGGGCGCTGTTGGGACTGTCGGAACCGGTTCTGGTATTGCCATAGGCATAGAGTTGACCGTCGACCATGATCACGGCCTGGGAGCTGACTGAGCCGACATCCACGCCGCCCGTGATGAGCTTACCGGCTTTCCAGTCAAGGTCTGGATTGGTCCAGCGGGATTCCTTCCACCTCCAGAATTCTTCAGCCATTTGGGCTCTCCTTCTATTTTTTGCTACCGGTCAACCGGGCGATGGCTATGTTAACCTTCGGGCATTATTGCGCGGCGACCAAAGCGGCGCCGAAGGCTCCGACAATATCCGGATCTTCGGGAACCAGGATGTCGGTTTCCAGCATGTTCTTCAGGCTGGTGTAGAAGCCGATGTTCCTGGCCAAACCGCCGATCAGCATGACTGGAGTTTCCAGGCCGATCCGCCGGACCAGGGACGTGATCCGGTCGGAAACGGCATTGTGGATGGCCTTGGCCATGTCGGGCTTGGCCGTCTTGGCGTGGACCAGCGTCACCAGCTCGCTCTCGGCAAATACGGCGCACTGGGCATTCATATTGACCATTTTGGTGGATTGGAGCGACAGGGGGCCAAGTTCTTCGAGTTTGACTTCCAGGGCGCGGGCCATGGCCTCGATGAAAGCTCCGGCGCCC
>JADFYC010000001.1:0-27168 GCA_015233295.1 Deltaproteobacteria bacterium
ACGTTTATTCCACCCTGGTTGCCGCCTCTCGTGTGAAACGATATTTTTCCGAAGAACGTGGCCGGGCCCTTGATATCTGGGCGGAGGCCGAAAAACTGTGTCCACTCCCCGAAGTGACAGCCGCCATGGAACAAGTTTTCGACGATCGCGGGCAGATATTGGACACGGCCAGCCCCCAGTTGCACCGCATCAGAAAGGACATGCAACGGCTTAAGGAGCGAATTCAAAATAAACTGCAACAAGTGTTCGACTCCAAATTTGTCCGAGCCGCGGCTCCGGACCGGATTATCACCATCAGATCCAATCGGTACACCATCGCCCTGAAGACCGATTCAAAACAACTTGTCCCAGGGATTATCCACGACTACTCCAACAGCCGGGCCACTTGTTTTGTGGAACCACTGGTGGTAGTGGAGTTGAATAATCAACTTCACCTGCTGACTGAAGATGAACAAAACGAGATTCAACGGATTCTGCTGCATCTGACCGATCTGGTCCGGGTACATCGACACGAACTAATGGTGACTCAGAATGCCTTGGCGTTGATCGATCTGACCACTGCGGCGGCGGCCATGAGTCGGGATATGAATGGAGTCGCGCCGGAAATTGAAACCGAGTGGTCCCGAGGATTCTGCATCAAGCAAGCGTTCCATCCGCTCCTTTTGGCGAAATCTTTGCGTGATCCCGGCTCGGTCCAACCGGTGCCCGTTGATCTTAAGTTAAGTGAAGGAACCCGGGTGCTGGTCGTATCCGGGGCCAATACCGGCGGTAAGACTGCTGCCTTAAAAACCTTGGGACTGGCTGCCTTGATGCTCAAATATGGCTTTCATATCGCCGCGGCCGAGGGGACCAGATTGCCTATTTTTCAACGGATAATGGCCGACATCGGCGACGATCAGGATATTCAAAATGACTTGTCCACCTTTTCCGGCCATATGACCAGGTTAAAACAGGTGCTGGATCTGGCGGAGCAAGGGGATCTGGTGTTGGTGGACGAAATAGGTACAGGTACGGATCCGCTGGAGGGTGCGGCCCTGGCCATGGCCATTATGGACGAGTTGATCACGCGGGAAGTAACCACCGTGGTGACCACCCATTATAATCTGCTCAAGACCTACGGAGCGGTGACTCCAGGAGTTCTCAACGCCGCGGTGCAATTTGATCATTCGACTAACCGGCCGACCTATCAGCTTATCTATGGTCTGCCCGGCGTCAGTAATGCCCTGGAAGTTTCCAGGAAGCTGGGTTTCCCCCAAGTCGTATTGGATAAGGCCGGGACCTACCTGTCCAACGAAGGCAAACAGGCGGTCGACTTGATCACCAAGCTGGAGGAGGCATTGCAGGAGGCGGAGGCCGAGCGAGGCAGGTTGGCGGAACTGGAACAAGCCGCCAAAATGGACCGAGATCTGGCGGCTAAGGTTCGATCCGAAATTGAAATTCAGCGGGAAGCCGTCAGAGTTCAGGCCAAAACCGAGACCAGGCTGTTGATCAAAAAATTTGAAGAAGAAATCAATCAGTTAACCTCTCAATTACGTCGTCAAGGGGATGTTAAACCCGGCCGGGTGGTCAGTGAATTCCATCAGAAGAAAAAAGAATTGATAGCCAATCTGGAACGGAAGCCGCAGCAGCCCAAGTATCGGTCATTATCTTCGGTTAAACCAGGGCAGCGAGTCATGGTTCCGGCCCTGGATAAAGTCGGGGTGGTCCAGCAGGTCAGTCCTGATGCTCAAAAGGTCGAGGTGTTGGTAGGAATGATGCGTATCAACGCCCTGGTCACGGAACTGGCCGCGGCCCCCCAAACGGTGGAAGGGACGGAACCTCTAACTCCGGTGACGGTTAGCTATGAACATGAATTTTTGTCTCCGATAGGGACGATCAACATTATCGGCCTAAGGGTCGAGGAGGCTCTGCCGATAGTGGATAAGTCCATAGACCATGCCGTCTTATCCGGACAGACGAATATTGAGATTGTCCATGGCAAGGGAACGGGACGGTTGAAAGAAGCCGTCAGGGAGTTCCTGGCCGGTCACCGATTCGTCAAAGGATTCGGCAATGGTCCCTCCGCATCCGGCGGATCAGGTGTGACACTAGTGGAACTCATCCAATAAGTTCTGGTTTCTTGTTGCTCGCTTCTTGTTGCTAGTCTCTGGTTACTTGTTTCTGATTACTTTTTGAAGACAACCCGTAACAAGCACCGAGCAACGAGTAACCAGCAACAAGACACCATCAGGTGATAGACTCATGATGATCCCCGATGAAATCATTGATCAGGTCCGGGTGGCGGCGGATATCGTCCAGGTGGTGTCGCGCTATGTCCAGCTCAAGAAAACTGGCCGAAATCATCAGGGGTTGTGTCCGTTTCACCAGGAAAACACGCCATCCTTTTCTGTTAATCAGGAAAAACAGATATTTCATTGTTTCGGCTGCGGTAAGGGCGGTAACTCCATCACTTTTTTGCGCCTGATCAACAACATGACTTTTGCGGAAGCGGTTCGGGAGTTGGCCGACTGGTATGGGATCAAGATCCCCGAGAAGAAGCTGGATCGGCAAGCCGCAGAGCAGCTATCATTTAAAGAAAAGTTGTATCAAGCTAATAAACAGGCACTCGATTATTTTAAGAACAATTTGAAAGATCCGGCCACCGGCCGCGAGGCCGCGGCTTATCTGGATAAGCGGGGGCTACCTTCGGAAATAATTGACGAATTTAGCCTTGGATTCGCCACGGACCGGTGGGATGGGTTGGTCAGGTATTTGGAAAAACTTAATGTCGGTATGGATCTGGCAGAACGGGCCGGCCTGGTGGTACCCCGGAAGGGCGGGGGAGGCTATTATGACCGGTTTCGTAACCGCGTGATATTTCCAATTATCGACTTGAATAACCGGGTGATCGGATTCGGCGGCCGGGTAATGGGGGATGAACTCCCCAAGTATCTGAATTCGCCCCAAACTGAAGTCTATGATAAAAGTTCATCATTATACGGTTTGGGCGTGGCCCGGGCCCATGCCCGACAAGACGACGAGATCATTATCGTTGAAGGCTACATGGATCTGCTGGCCCTGGCCTCCAGAGGTATTCGGAATGTAGCGGCGGTACTGGGGACGGCCCTGACTCAGATGCATGTCCGGCTTCTGCAACGGTACGTGTCCCGGGTCGCCGTTATTTTTGACTCGGACGCAGCCGGGCTCAAGGCGGCCGAAAGGAGCCTGGAACATTTCATGATCTGCGGTTTGCCGGCCAGGGTGGTGGTTTTACCCGCCGGGTTGGACCCGGACAATTACGTTAGCCAGGCCGGACCGGAGGCCTTTCGGGAAGCGGTGACCAGGGCGCGGCCGCTGTTTGATTTCTATGTGGACCGGTTAATTCAAAAGCATGGGTTGACCTCCGACGGAAAAATTCTTATCTTAAAGGATGTTTGTCCAATATTTGAAAAACTTCCCGGCGGCCCGGAAAGATCGATTTATATTCATACGTTGGCTGAGGCGCTGAAGGTTAATGAGACCACCATTGCTCAGGGACTGGAGAAACCGTCTTCTGGTAAGGAACAGGCTCCGCCATCTGCTCCGACTAAATTGACTTTGTGCACGCCGTCGCCGGAGCGAATCATCGTGGCCACCGTGTTGGCTGCCCCCGAGACCACGGCTGATTTTATCGAGGCCGGCGTGGTGGATGAGTTTGAAGATGAGGCATTACGGAGCCTGGCCCTGAAGCTATCCGAAATTTACCAAGAACTGGGATGCCGGGAGTCGACAATCACCCTGGATCAGCTCGATGATGAAGAACATCTTAAAATTGCCACCAGAATCTTGATGGCGGCCGAGCCGATGCCTCCGGAAGAAGAAAACGACCTGGTGGCGGACTTGATCTGGGCCATGGATCGCCGCCGGTTGATCAAAAAGAATAATTCTCTGACATTCCAGATAGAGACGGCCAAGATGTGCAATGACGTGTGCCGGCTAACCGAGTTGATGGGCCAGAAGCTGGAAATCGCCAGGATCTTGGATGGCGCCGGGAGGTAGGAAGGCGGGGAAGGAGCGACTTTTGAACTCGTCCGACAATGCCCTGGCCAAGGACTTCACAATTATTAACCTGCTGCCAAAAACATAAGATGGGGCCTACCGGCACAAGACGTGTCAGCACCTGATTCGAAAACATTGCCAAGATATATCCGGAGATTGATTAGCCGACACCTGCGTCGGTGCATTACATGAGAATACTCTGATGATTTGCTCGTTTTCGATGACCGGTGAGCTGAGTTCAGATAACTGACAATGGGAATTATCCCCCTTCAGGCTCCCACCGATACGGGTAACGATGTTTGTTGATGAAAAAATTCGGGAAGCCGGTCACCGGGCAGACTCACCTTTTGGTTTGGTCTATGCCGACGGCCTCCCCGTTTTCGATATTAAATTATTCCTTTCATGAGTTATCAGGCTCCTCCACGTAAAAGGAGAACCATATGTCCAATCACGAAAACCTTGACGAGATGAAACGATTGATCAATCGTGGCAAGGAAAAGGGTTTCTTGACTTATGAAGAGCTAAACGACGCCTTGCCACAGGAAATGGTCTCAACCGAGGCCATTGACGACATGATGATGCTTTTCGACGAGATGAACATCCAGATTGTCAGCGATATCTCGGAGATCAAGGGAAAAGTTAAAGAAGAGATTCAAGAAAAGGAAGAAGAGGAGGAAGAACCTGACGCCGACGAGTTGAAGCTGGATATGGGTGGCAAGGTCACTGACCCGGTCAAGATGTATTTGCGGGAAATGGGTTTGGTGTCGCTTCTGACTCGTGAAGGAGAAGTGGAAATTGCCAAAAGGATAGAGGAAGGCGAAAATGAAGTAATGAAGGCCATTCTGGAGTCTCCCATTGGACTTAAGGAGATTATCCGGCTTGGAGAAAAATTGAAGCAAGGACGTCTGCGGATTAAGGAACTAATTAGGGATGTTGATGAAGAAGATAGCTTTATTGAAACGGAGAATAAGCGGCAACGGGTCATTGCTTTGATCACTGAAGCGGAACAAATTCATAAAAATACTAGAGACTTGGAAACCAGGTTGGAGGAAGATGTTCTGACCATAGAAGAAATGCTTAAGATTAAAGAAACAGTCAAGACCTATCGGCAAACTATTTCAGATTTGTTGTGCGGGTTGAAATTAGAGAAAAAACAATTAGACAACATTGTTAATAAACTTGGAAGCTATAACGATAAGATCGGACAGTCGGAAAGGCAGATTAAAGCGGCCTTGATTAAGGCTGGGGTTGACCGGGACGGGGCTCAAAGTTTCTGCGATAGGATTTGTTGCACCATGACTGAAGAATTGGAGAGATTGATTCGGAGTCTCTGCGCTGACCGGGCTGAAAATATGGAAAAGAAGATAATGGAGCACCGGAACCGGATCAAACGGGTGGAAGCGGAAGTAAGAATGAAATCACCGGTCCTGAGGGGGATCTTGGCGCAGGTGAATGAAGGTGAGACAAAAGCCAAAACGGCCAAGGCTGAGTTGGTGGAGGCCAATCTCCGGTTGGTGGTCAGTATCGCCAAGAAATACACCAACCGGGGTCTTCAATTTTTGGATTTGATCCAGGAGGGGAATATCGGCCTGATGAAGGCGGTCGATAAGTTCGAGTATCAACGAGGCTATAAGTTCAGCACCTATGCCACCTGGTGGATCCGTCAGGCGATTACCCGGGCCATCGCAGATCAGGCCAGGACTATCCGTATTCCGGTTCATATGATTGAAACAATTAATAAGCTCATCAGAACCTCGCGGTATCTGGTTCAAGAAATCGGGCGGGAACCAACCCCGGAGGAGATTGCAGAGAAAATGGAATTTCCTTTGGAAAAGGTCCGCAAGGTGCTGAAGATTGCCAAGGAACCTATCTCCTTAGAGACGCCCATTGGGGAAGAAGAAGATAGTCATCTTGGCGATTTTATTGAAGATAAAAAAATAATGTCACCGTCTGACGCTGTGATCAAACGAAATCTGTCGGAACAAACCAGAAAGGTACTGGCCACACTCACTCCAAGGGAAGAAAAGGTATTACGAAAGCGTTTCGGTATTGGCGAAAAGGCCGATCATACCCTGGAAGAAGTGGGGCGTGATTTTGACGTGACCAGAGAACGAATCCGCCAGATTGAGGCCAAAGCCTTGCGCAAGCTCCGCCATCCCAGCCGCAGCCGCAAGCTAAAGAGCTTTATAGAAAACTAGCGAAATGAATTCAGCGTCGTTTTATTTCTTGACATCGCCCGAGAGTAAAGGGTACTATCTAATTCTGCCCCAATATCCGATAGGGGAAGAATTATTGCGGGGCCCATAGCTCAGCTGGAAGAGCCACCGGCTCATAACCGGTCGGTCCCTGGTTCGAATCCAGGTGGGCCCACCAACTAACCTGATCGGCTAGTCAACCAATGATGTATCCAATGAATTCAGGGTTCAAGTACGTTAACCTTAACGGCCGGCACCAGGCCGTCAAGGGTGCTGACCTCCCCGGGCCGGCGCCCTTTTTGATTTTATAGGCCATGGGAGAAAGCATCAACAGAATCATCGGGATGTTAGAAGAAATCGCGCCTGCCCGTCTGGCTGAGACATGGGATCAGGTAGGGCTTCAAGTGGGAGATCCAAACACTCCGATCACCACTGTGGCTGTGGCGCTGGATCCTCTGCCGGAAGTGATTTATGCCGCCGGTGAGGCCGGAGCCGGTCTGCTCGTCACCCACCACCCCCTAATCTTTCGTCCTATCAGCTCTATCACCCCTTCAAATAAGACCGGTCAGGCCATATTCGCCGCGATCAAGTCTCATGTGGCGGTGTTCGCGGCGCATACAAATTTGGATAAGGCTATGGGTGGGGTTAACGATGCCCTGGCCCAGACCATTGGCCTCACGGAGCTTGAACCGTTGGTGCCCGGTGCCCCGGAAGAAATGCTTAAACTAACGGTTTTTGTCCCGGTGGGCTATGAACCAATGGTTCGTCAGGCACTTTGCCGGGGGGCGGTCGGTCGAATCGGGGCCTACGATGAATGCACTTTTCAGGCCAGGGGTTGGGGATCTTTCCGGCCCGGCGCGAACACCTCGCCTTTTTCGGGTCATAAGGGCCAATTGAATCTGGAATCGGAGACCAGGTTGGAGGTCCTGTTGCCCAAAACAGAACTATCCGCCGCCCTGACCCGATTACATGATGTTCATCCCTATGAGGAACCAGCTTATGATGTATATCCCCTGGTTACCGCGGCTTCCAGCCTTGGCTTGGGCCGGGTTGGGCGGCTTTCCGACATCATATCGTTGCGGGAATTTTGTTTACTTCTTAAAGATCGCCTGTCTATTCGGGGAATGCGGGTCGTCGGCGACTTGAACGCGTCCATCAGACGAGTGGCGGTGTGTGGCGGCAGTGGAGGCGACTTGACCGCACAGGCGCGACGGTGCGGCGTCGACGTCTTGGTCACCGGCGATGTTACTTACCATACGGCCTTAGAATGCGCTGGTGGTGTCCCGGCTGTGGTGGATGTGGGTCATTTTTCTTCGGAAGTGGTTGTGGTGGCGGCGTTGGCCAAGATGTTGGCTGATCGCTGCGAGCGGGAAAAGTTGAACATAACAGTGTTAGAAATGAATAATCAGTCAGATCCATTTACATTCTTTACGGATCACTAAAGGAGTTCGCCTTGAAAGACCAAATCAAGCTTCTCATCCAACTCCAGGGAATAGATTCCTCTCTTGACGCCATGCGCCAGGAAATGTCTGCCGGTCCTCAAGAACTGGAGCAGATGAAACTAGAGACGGACGAATTAGAACAAAGGTTGACCCAAATCCAGGCTAACGTCGCTGAGATGGGCAAGAAAAAAAGAGACCTGGAAGGTAATATCGAAGCCGACAGCGAATCAATCGAGAAAAGCCAGGGCCGCCTCCAACAGGTCAAGACAAATCGGGAGTTCAAAGCCACCCAAAAGGAAGTCGATGACCTCAAGAAAAGAAAGAGGGATGCTGAAGAACAGTTGCTCGCCCTGATGGAGGAGCTGGAAAAAACCGAGATCACTCAAAAAGAGTTGACCGCGGAACTGGCGGAGAAGAAAACCGGCTGTCAGGCGAAGGATGAAGACGTCACTAAAGTTAACATCTCTTTTGAAAAACAGATTGTGGAACTAACTGAAGACAAGGGCAAGATAGCCGCGGCCATCCCGCCCGAACTTTTGCACCGGTATAACTTCATTCGAGACAGACGCGAAGGCCTGGCCCTGGCTGGAGTGGTCAGAGGCACATGTGAAGCTTGCCATCTGAGTATTCCTCCTCAAGAATTCATTAATTTGCAGAAGGCCGAGAGCTTGATGACTTGTCCGGGCTGTCAACGGATCATCTACTGGGAGCCGGATATCACCTAAGATATTATTGATTTTTAGTTTCTGACTGTGCGTTTTAAGGATGCGGGTCGATGCCGTTGCCGAAAAACCCTGCTTAAGGGAATCGGTATGGAATCGTTAATAATGTTCCTTATGCGGGATTAACACCGTCGTCCATGGCCCGGAGATAGATGTTTTAAGGGTAATCAAGTTACTTTAAGCTATCCCCCGGCCTGGCGCCTCGCCGGGGTTGATTCGGATGTGGTTATTGAAAATTATTTCACCTAATTGCCCTGAAAAATTTTGCCGGGGATTGACTTAAAGAGGAGTAAATGATAAGAACTCAAATCCTATTATTCTGGATACGATCAAAATACTTGGCCGTCCAAGCTACCTATCCGGTGACCAACAGGAGAATTACATGCTTTCCTTGATGCGTAAACATGCCCAGTCGTGGGGGATCAAGTTCTGTTTGTTTGCTATTGCAGTGGTATTTGTTTTTTGGGGGGTTGGTTCATTTTCTGATAAACAATCCGAAAAAATAGCTACAGTGAACGGTAGCCCGATCACCAAGATAGAATATGATCAAGAATACGACCGGGTGAAGAAGATGTACCGGGATAAATTCGGCAAGGACTTTTCTCCGGAAATGGAGAAGATGTTGCGGCTCAAAGAGCAAGCTTTAGATAGTCTGATATCCCAACGATTACTAATGCAGGCAGCCGAGAAATACCATCTTCAAGTAACCACGGATGACGTCCGATCATACATCGCTAACCTGCCTGAACTGCAGGTCGACGGTCGATTTGATGAACGCCGCTATTTCGGCTTGCTGCAAGCCAATAAGATGAAACCGGCCGAATTTGAGAATACCGAAAGACAATATCTCGAGAATCAGAAAATCAGTAATGTGGTTATGGCTTCGGCCAAGGTGTCTGAAGGTGAAGTTTATGACCGGTTCGTGACTCAAGAGGAAAAGGTGAATTTGTCTTTTGTCGCCTTTTCCGGTCACGACTATGTCAACGACGTGACCTTTACTCCGGTGGCATTGAACGAATTCTTCGAGAAGAATAAAGAGAAATTCCGTGTTCCCGAAAAGGCCAAGATTCGGATACTGGCCTTTAAAATATCCGATCTTGAGAAGAACGTTAATCCATCGCCTCAAGAGATTAAAGATTATTATAATGACCGCCAGGATAAATATACCGAGCCCAAAAAGGTAAGAGTCAGACAAATTATTAAACCGCTGGCAAAGAACTCTTCTAAGGAAGAAATCGAAAAGGTCAGGCAGGACATCCTGGCGGTAATGAAACGGGCCCAATCCGGTGAAGACTTTGCGGAACTGGCCAAACAGCAGAATGAGGGTCCCCTGGCCATCAAAGGTGGCGACATGGGCTATATCAAACGGGGACAAACTGCCCCGGCCTTTGACAAAGTCATTTTCTCCTTAAAAGCCGGTGAGATGAGCGAACCGATCCAGACCCCCGCCGGCTGGCATTTGATCAAGATTGAAGATATTCAAAAAGAGGCGGTCAAACCTTTTGATAAAGTTAAAGATGAAATCATCAAAGAGATCAAAACCCGAGAAGCGATGACTAAGGCTGACGATGTAGCCGACGCGGCCGCCGAAGCGGTTTATAAAGCGGGTAACCTTTCGGCATATGCTAAGGCAAATAAGCTGACCCTGATTGAGACGGGCTACTTCGCTAAGAACGATAAGTTAGCCGAGGTCGGAAACGAGGATGAGGTGGTCAAGTCCGCATTTGCTTTGACCAAGGGAGAGGTGAGCGCGGTCCTAAATCTCAAGAGCGGTAACTACGTTGTTGAGCTGGTCGATCTGAAGAAATCCTATCTGCCCAAATTGGATGAAGCCAAGGCCGAAGCAGAGAAGGCTTTGCGGGAAAAACTGGGGACCGAACTGGCTAAGGAAAAGGCCGCCAAGCTCCTGGAGGCAATGCGGGCTAAAGATAGCCTTGATGTCTACGCCCGGGAACAGAAGAAGACCATTGAAGAAACCGGGCCATTCGCCCGTGGCAAAGCGGTGCCGAAAATCGGAGAGGTGCCGGACCTGGTTAACGCCGCGTTTACCCTTTCGGCCAAGAATCCCTACCCCAAGACAGCATTCGAAAAAGGTGACACCTTCTTTGTGGTCCGGTTTAAAGAACATACCCTGCCCAATGCCAAAACCTTCGCCCAAGAGAAAGATAAGCTCTTCAAAGAGATATATCAGGAGAAACGACCGGATATGTTCACTAAGTGGTTGGAATATCTTAAGAAAAAGTCTGATATCAAGACTATGAGCAAAATGGAAGGATAGTTATTTCAAGAGACTGTTCCTCGGTCCTGCCAAATTTATCATAATCCGGTACGACAACAATATCCTGAAGCCCGATAAAGGCTTCGGGATTTTTTTATCCTCATCCCGAAACTTGTAACCCCAACAAATGTCGTCGCATGTCCTTAGCTCGTCTAAAATATTTAACTGGGTAGTGTAATGTATTTTAAGGTTGTCGGGTTACCCTGGGTTATCATTCATCCAACAACCTCCGAATGAGTTTGGCAGTGACAGCCATGTCCAACGGTTTCATCAGAAATCCTTTAATTCCAATTTGTCCTGCCTTTTCCTCACTGACTGCCTCACTAAATCCCGTGCACAGTATTATCGGGATATTAGGCCGGAGGCGGATTATCTCTTGGGCTAATTTATCTCCCGTCATGGTGGGCATAGTCATGTCCGTAACAACCAGATCGAAACTGTCCGGTTGTTGGACAAATGCCTCTAACGCTTCTAAGCTGCCTGTTTTAGTTATTACCTTGTAACCTAAGCGGGTCAGAATTTTTTTGCCCGTGTCGATCAGCCCCAGTTCATCATCGACCAGCAGGATCGTCTCCGACCCTCTATGGATGGTTTCAACGTCATCACTCACTAATTCAACTTCTCCTTTGGCTAACGGCAGAATAATATTAAAGGTTGACCCTCGTCCCGGTTCGCTGTACACACTGATGGCCCCACCATGACTTCTCACGATGCCATGGACAATGGCCAGGCCCATGCCGGTGCCCTTACCTACTTCTTTTGTCGTGAAAAAGGGATCAAAGATGCGGGCTACAACCTTGCTTTCCATCCCATGTCCGGTGTCGCTTACAGTCAATTTCAAATATGGTCCTGGATCCATCTTGATATACCTGGCTGCGGAATCAGGATCAAGATAGAACTCATTTAGTTTTATGTCTAATACGCCGCCGTTTTCTTGCATGGCATGGGCGGCATTGGTGCAAAGGTTTATCAGCACCTGATGGATTTGCGTCGGGTCACCTAAAATGTACGTTTCCTTTGGTGATATTTCATGGTTGATGACAATATTGGCCGGCAAGGAAGCCCGAATTAGCTTGATGCTTTCTTTAATAATTGGTGAGACTTCGAATGGAATCTTTTCCTGGTCGGATTTACGGCTGACGGCTAGGATTTGTTTAACCAAATCTCTGGCCCGCTTGGCTGCTTTGAGTATTTCTTCCAAGAATTCTCGATTGACGGCGCCGGATTTATCATCATCTAAGGCGAGCTGGGTGTAACCGAAGATGCACCCGAGAATATTGTTGAAATCGTGGGCGATCCCACCAGCTAGAGTCCCGATGGCCTCCATTTTGTGGGCCTGGAGCAGTTGGGATTCTAATTTCTTTTGCTGTTCCTCTGCCTTTTTACGTTCCGTGATGTCCTGGACCGTACCGACCATCATGCTTAATTGGCCTGACTGGTTCACCACCGGCTCACTCAGGGCCTTGATAAATTTGTGGGACCCGTCCCGGCAAAGCAACCGGTACTCTATATCACAACCCCGGATGTTCTTTGTAGAGTCCTGGATCGTGTTGACCACGAAATCCCGGTCGTCGGGATGCACGATCGAAACAAATGCCTCAAGGGCGAAATCATCTCGGGCGAGTCCGAAAATCCGGAAAAGCTCATCAGAGCCGTCTACCCGATTCGTTTTCGGGTCTAGCCGCCAGTGTCCGAGCTGGGCGATTTGCTGAGCCCTTTTCAGTAACTTCTCATTTTCTTTAAGAGCCTCCTCCGCCTGCTTCCGCTCGGAAATATCGGTGATGAAGGCATAGTAATACGGTGGTTGTCCTTCCTCGTCTCGGCGAAGGTGAACCAACAACTCGACGGACACGCGGACGCCGTCTTTACGGACTAATTCCTTCTCATATCGCACCGGATGACCTGTCCGGTGCAATTCTTCCAACACTGCTTGTTCGCTCTCCAGCCATTCCGGAGGGGTGATGTCTTTTGCCCAATCGAGTTTGATGAACTCTTCTTTAGAGTATCCCAGCAATTGGGGAAAGGCCGCATTGCAGATACCCAAACGCCCATCAGAGTAGCTTACCCCGAACGGCAGAGACGAATGTTCGAGTAAATCTGCAAGAAATGCAGCCTGTTGCTGAGTATCCAAGAGGGCTTTTTCGGTTTTTTTCCGTTCAACAATCTCCTGCTCGAGTTCTTTCGTCCTCATGAATACCTGTTTCTTCATGGACAGAGACCAGACGGCAAGGAAAAGAACCACGAATAAAAAGGCGGCAATGGCGAGCAGGATGTACTTCATAACGGATTGAAGAGTAACTTTCGGTGGATCCACCAAACCAAACCATTTTGAATGGATTCGATCGTACTCTCCGGTAGCCTTTATTATGCTCAATCCCTCGGAGAGGCGGTCCAAGAGTTTTTTGTTTCCTTTCTTTACTGCAAAACTAAAGAACCGATGATACTCGTCTACCAGAATAGGGGATTGCTCCAGATTGCTGAGCCCCAAGTTTTTTAGATGAAGCAGCCCCACAAGCTTCGGCATCAGGGCTGCGTCTCCTTTTCCGATAGCCAGGAGCCGAAGGGCCTCAGGCAGGCTGTCCGTTAGTATAAGCCTGTCCGGCGTGGTTAAGCCCTTTGCCGTCAGGTAATCGTGGGCCGCGTCATTTTTCATCACGATGAGCGTCTTGCCCGCCAGATCCTTGATTGAATTGAGCTGGCCATTCTTTTTTGCAGTAAAAACAGCATCATGTGATATTGTATGCGGCTCGGAAAAATCAAATAGTTTAGCCCTTTCCTTGGAATAGGCCATCATGGGCAGCATGTCGATCCGCCCGGTCTCAAGTGCTTCGCGGGCTCGTTCCCATGGCCCCACCTGGATATCAATCTCCAACCCCATAACTTTGGCCACCGCCTTGACCAGGTCCACGCTGAAACCTTCCGGGACGCCTTGCCGGTTCACGAAGGTATAGGGGTAATAATTGTCTACAATAATTGTTGAAAGACGTCTTTTGGGAAATGCGGGATCGCCGCCAACGGCATTGTCTTGCATTTGCCGATAGGGTGGCTGAAGAGGTGGCGTTACTTTATCTTCCGCAACAGCCAGGCGAGGGTGCTCCTCGGCCGGGTAGACCATGAATACCAGTGCGGGTATTGCGGCCATAAGAATAAGGGCGAACACCCGGGACCGCAGATTTAGTGAGAACCGGAATCTGTCCATGCGGAATTATCCCATCCTTAATGAATCTATTTGTCCCCATGAGGACGAAAGATGTGGCACTCAGCGCAACTTGAATCAGCTTTTTCTGATCGCCTGCCTATGATGTTAAAGGAGACCATCAACCTGTAACGAGCAACCAGTAACGGTCTTCCGGTTTAGACAACTAAACCACGATCTAGGGAGGTGATCATATTCTTCGCTTCGGCAAAGGAAGGGTGGATCTTCAGAGCCTGATGAAAAGCTTTCTTCGCCTGGTCAAAATCCTTCATCAGGATGAAAACCTGGCCGATGTTAAAGTAAATATTTTCGTCATCCGGCGACACCTTGAGGGCGCTGCGGTACTGGGCCAACGCCTCACGGTATTTTCCCTGCCGGCGGTAAAGGATGCCTAAGGAGTTATAAACATTAGCCGAGTCTGGATTGGTCCGAGCCACCTGGAGGAGCAGACTTTCGGCGTCATCGACCATGTCCTGGCTGATATAGATCTCGGCGGCTCGTTGCATGGCCTCATGCGCTTTGTCCGTCATGCCCATTTTTTGATAGACCAACCCCATTCCTTTGAAAGCCTTAGCATAGGTGGCGTTGATCTCCGTGGCTTTGCGGAAGGCCACGATAGCTTCGCCATATTTTTCCTGAGCTGCCTTGATGTAGCCGATATTGTAGTATACTTCCGCAGGTTGATAAACCTGAAGGACTTTCCGATAGGCGATCATGGCTTTATCGTATTGCTTGTCAGCTAAGAATTGATCAGCCTTAGATAGATATTCGTCGGCTTTACGAACTTCCGGATCATTGAGCATGGTGGAGATGTGCTCGAATTGTCCCTCAAATGCCTTGATCGTGGGTGGCATAACGATAATGCCGTTAACCCCGGCTTCACCAGCCTTGACCACTTGTGACTTGGTCAGGCGAGAAGACATGATGATGAAAGGAATTTTCCTGTATTTCTCGTCGGTGCGCATGACCCTAAGCAAAGCCAGGCCGCTCATTTCCTCCAAATCCCAGTCGGCGACGACAAAGCTGATGGGTTTTCTCTGAACCATCTCCCAGGCTTCGGTGCCGGTCCAGGCTTTGGCAAATTTGGTGAAACCAATACTCCGCAACACTGTGGTTATGACGCGCATGACCCCGCGATTGCTTTCGGCTAACAAGAATCGAGTGTGACCAGAAAAGATCTGGCGCCAGTCTTGGTTGCCGTTTGCTGAGTTGGATGATATTAGGGCCATAAGTGAATACTATTCATTTCTTGATTTAGTTTGCCGGACCTATAAAATGTGAGGTGATCTATCGGAGCGAGTCTTTCCAAAACAGCAGGTGGGCCGGGCCTGACTGCTTGCTCTGGTATGGACCTTGATTATCTAACCTTGAACACCTGTTGCTGGTTGCTTGTTCCTGGTTACTCGTTAAAGACACCAGCAACAAGTAACCAGCAACCATATCACCTCTAAAACCAACAATTATGATCGTTCAAAATATAATAATATCAGAAGAGGCGGCTGGGTTCAAGAGGTATTAGCAGGACGTAGAATTCCTATAGAAATGGGGAGACAAATGCCGGAAGAGTTTCCTGGTGTCTCCAGCTAATCGGAAGGTCAAGCAGGGCAGGTTTATGTAGAGTGTTGGGAAAGCGGTTGTTGCGCTCCAAATACTGCTGAGCGCCATTAACTAAGATATAATGATGAGATAAGGCTGATGTTGAAAAAAGCCCCACCTGGCTAACCAGGTGAGGCTGAGGGATGACGGGAGAAGAACCGGGGGCCCCGGAATCACTACGTCTCGCGGAAAAGGCACTGGATCTGGACTAATCGTGCCGCACCAGCCGGTTCTTCAATCGTGATGAAGTCCTTTTCTGAGACTCACGAACCGGATAATAGTTGAATCGTCCAATTGTTGCTGACGGTAGCAACAGATCCTTGGGAGGAAATAGCCGTTCCATTCATCAGGTACGTCCAAACTTCCCCAGTTGATATATTGCGCCAGAGGATATCGGCCGTTCCGTCCCCGTTGAAATCACCGATCCCAGCAATCTTCCAATTTGCATCGGCGACGGTAGCACCAGGCCCCTGGGAAGAAACAGAAGTTCCATTCATCAGGTACATCCAGACCTGACCAGTGCTGGCATTGCGCCAGAGTATGTCGGCTCTGCCGTCACCGTTGAAATCACCGATCCCTTGAATCGTCCAGTTGTTGCTGACGGTAGCAACAGAGCCCTGGGAGGAAATAGCCGTTCCATTCATCAGGTACGTCCAAACTTCCCCAGTTGATATATTGCGCCAGAGGATAGCGGCGTTACTGTCGCCGTCGAAAGCACCGGTCAATTGTAGCTTCCTATTCATGTTGCTGACGGTAGCAACAGATCCTTGGGAAGCAATGGTCGTTCCATTCATCAAGTACAGCCAGACTTGCCCCGTGGCAGTATTGCGCCAGAGGATATCGGCTTTCCCATCCCCGTCAAAATCACCGATTCCTTGAATCTTCCAATTCACGTCTCCGACGGTGGCAACAGATACTTGGGAAGCAATGGCCGTTCCATCCATCAGGTACATCCAAATTTGTCCCGTGGCAGTATTGCGCCATAAGATATCGGCTTTGCCATCCCCGTTGAAGTCACCGATCCCCTGAATCTTCCAATTCGAGTCACTGACGATACTAACAGATCCTTGGGAAGCAATGGCCATTCCATTCATCAGGTACGACCAAACTTCACCAGTAGAAGTATTACGCCAGAGGATGTCGGCTTTACCGTCCCCGTTAAAATCCGTTGGTGTCCGGGGAGTCACGCTGACACTGTAGCTGTTTAACGTGGTAGTCCCATTGCCCCGTACTACCTCATTGCCAAATTCGATTGAACTGATATAATTGTCGCCTGTAAATATACCTTTGTCTGTGAGAAACTTGAAAAGTTCATGACAAGGCAGAGTGCCTGAAGAAGTGGGAGAGGTTCTCACAAAGGCAACAGATTTGCCGGAAGGTCCATTAGCCAAATAATAAACGGCGTAATTAGAACCACCCACAGTCAAATTTGGTTCTATTATTTGTGCTCCCGGCCACGGCGTCATGCCGTAATTTTGCGTCCATATCATGATCTCGCCGATTATGTTACTTGGATTTGGTGTTGCATCACTGTTAACCCAAATATCTACAGCCGTATTCATAACCGAATCGTTGCTCTTTATTGTGGACACGTCGAAATTAAGGTTGACAGACTGTATGTTTACGATCCTAATTGGGAGGAGTGGAGTTGTGCCGGCGGGGTCCCATGGGTGCCAGCCGAAGATGACACTCTGATAACTCACAACATTATTGCTGCTATTGACTATATTCCAGTTCCACCCGGTAGTATTAATGCATTCAACTACTGGAGGAGTGGCTACTTGCGTGTTATATGTATTGTTTACAATTTTATAGGACGGGTTATTGTTGTACGAAGTAGTAGCAAAGTCAGAGCATATATCTGATGAATTATTGTACGCAACGAACTTATCAACATAATTCATATAATCGCCGGCAGTAACTGTCACTTCAATTTTTATCGTGCTGTTTGCTTTCAGATTCAGCGAACTAAACATAACAGAATGCCAATAGGCAGGAATTGGAGTACCGGTTGTGCTTTCGCTGTCATAGGAATCGGAATTCGATACTATAACTGCATTGTTGCTGTCTTTGATTACAACTGTTACGTTGTTCTTGTTGAAGTTAGTAAGACTTTGTGAGTGTGCCAGGTAGGTTATCAGCAGTTTATTCGTGTCTGTCTGGAGAGTTACCGGGTCGAATGTTTTTGTCAACGACCCGTGTGACGGCGGCTGAATCAAATCTTGGGATGTAAATATGATGTCGTTACTGGCCCCATAACTGTTGCTGTAAACGGTGGTTATCAAGAATAGCGTCAATAATAGGATCGCTTTGACGACGGACTTTATCCTCATTTTCGACTCCTTTCAGTAATTGGGTAGAGGTGGGACAAAAGTCTGGTGATAGTCGATAAATCTTTTTGACATTAATTCGTTATCGCCTCAATCAGCTCCCTTTTTCAATTAGGCGCTATCGATCCTGATCGAAAGGAATAGCGTCATGAAAAACATTGTCTGACTATAGGCCGCCATTAAGGAGTATGTGGAAAAGCCTCACCGGAACGGCGACTGCCGCCAAAGAAAGAAGACAAGGTGATTTTGTAATAATCCTCCACATAAATTAGGTTGGTCAAAGGTACCCTGCAGTGTGATCAGGCGGCTGATCCTGCAGGTGTGTACTCTACGATGTCCAAAAGATGGTTTAAAAATTGGTTCATAATTTGCTAAACGCCACCACGAGGAAGGCGTTTGGCTACTATAAAATATGAAGATAGAAAAAAGCAAGATATTTTTCAAAGAATATTGCATTTTTCGTGTTAATAAACATATGGCTTTTACCACTATCTACTGGTCGGGGCAAAAAAATACCCCGACAATTAAGGCTTGCCGGGGTAAGACTGATGGAGTCACTGTTGAGACTCACGGGCCAAATAATAGTTGAATTTGCCAATTCAAGTCACTGATGATGACAACGGAACCTTGGGAAGAAATAACCGTTCCATTCATCAGGTACATCCAGACTTGCCCAGAGACGGCGTGGCGCCAGAGGATGTCGGCTTTGCCATCCCCGTTGAAATCACCAATCCCTTGAATCTTCCAATTCAAGTCGCTGACGGTGCCAACCGATCCCTGGGAAGCAATAGCCATTCCATTCATCAGGTACATCCAGACTTGCCCAGAGACGGCGTGACGCCATAATATATCGGCTTTTCCGTCCCCATTGAAATCACTGATCCCTTGAATCTTCCAATTCAAGTCGCTGACGGTAGCAACGAGTCCCTGGGAAGTAATGGCCGTTCCATTCATCAGATACATATAAACTTGTCCAGTGGTGGCATGGCGCCAGAGGATATCGGCCTTTCCGTCTCCGTCAAAATCACCTACCCCTTGAATCTTCCAATTCAAATCGCCGACGAAACCAATTGATCCCTGTGAAGTAATAGCCGTTCCGTTCATCAGGTACATCCAAACTTCCCCGGTGGCGGTGTTGCGCCAGAGGATGTCGGCTTTGCCATCCCCGTTGAAATCACCTACCCCTTGAATCTTCCAGTTCAAGTCGCTGACGGTGCCAATAGATCCCTGGGAAGCAATGGACGTTCCATTCATCAGATACATCCAGAGTTGCCCAGTGATGGCGTGGCGCCAGAGGATGTCGGCTTTGCCATCCCCGTCAAAATCACCAATCCCTTGAATCGTCCAATTTAAGTCGCTGACGATACCAACAGATCCTTGGGAAGAAATGGCCAATCCATTCATCAGGTATGACCATACTCCCCCAGTAGCTGTATTACGCCAGAGGATGTCGCTTTTCCCGTCGCCGTTAAAATCGTTGTTGGTTTTCACCGAAACATAGGTGAATATCCCGTTGCTCGTGGCCGTCCCTCCGGGTGTGGTCACGCTGATGATGCCGGTAGCCCCGGTCCCCACCACGGCTGTGATCTGGGTGGCGCTATCAACCGTGAACGATTGCGCTGCGGTACCCCCAAAGGACACCACGGTGGCGCCGGTGAAGTTGGCTCCGGTGATGGTCACGGACGTCCCCACAGCGCCGGAGGCCGGGGTGAAGGAAATGATTGAAGGAACTAATCCACTTTGTCCACCGCGAACGGGCCAGACGAAGTAGCTTCCCACCTTATTGGGGCTGCCGGAAATGCCGACATCCAGGTCGACGACCCACTCATCGCTCGTACTGGGGGCGTATACAGTACTCGACCAGTAGGAGTTCAACTGGACGGTGGTGAAAGGATGACTTGTGGGCAACGCTGGACCGAAGCGGCTGCGGTCTATCAGACTCTTCATCTCATTGAGGTTGGGCAAGCGCCAATCGCCGGCGATGGAGCCGTCCGTCAGCCCACAACTACCATTGGCCAATCCATTGGTGGCAGCCAGGGCCCCTGCCCAATTATTTGCGTTGAAGCAGTTAGCATTTTTTAGCCAAATCAGTCCGGTTAGATTGTCGGTGATCGTTCCGTTGCCGTTGTCGGTAAACCTGGGGCTGGGCCAGGCCACGCCCATTTGGAGGGCGCCGTCGTCGCCAGTGGCGTAGGAAGTGGTTTGGCCGGTTCTGGGGACAGGAGCGGGAGAAGGAAATATACCAGTTGGTCCACCTCGCACCGGCCACACGTAGTGGCTACTCGTCTTGTCAAGGGTATAGAAATAGCCGTCGACCAGGTAGACGATCCACGCGGCACTTGTAGAGAATGCGAGGGTATTACTCGACCAGTAGGCGTTCGGTTGGACAGTGGTAAAAGGATGACTTGTGGGCAACGCCGGATTAAGGTGGCTGCGGTCTATTAGACTCTTCTGCTCGTTGAGGTTGGGCAAGCGCCAATCCCCGGCGATGGAGCCGTCCGTCAGCCCGCAACTACCACTGGCTAATCCATTGGCGGCAGTCAGGGCCCCTGTCCAATTATTTGCGCCGAAGCAGTTAGCATTTTTTAGCCAAATAAGCCTGGTGAGATTATCCGTGACCGTGCCGTCATTGTTATCAGTGAACCTGGGGCTGGGCCAAGCCGCGCCTGTTTGGAGCGCCCCGTCGTCGCCGGTTCCATAGGAAGTGGTTTGGCCGGTTCTGGGGACAGGAGCGGGAAAGGTTAGGCTTTCTCCAATGGCGGGCAGACAGCTCAATAAGACAACCAGGGTGACTAGGGTCGTGATGATCTTTTGAAGTCGCATTCATTTACCTCCCGGAGACGTTGATGGTTTTTGTTTGAATTGTGATTAGGATGAACCGCATGGGGAAAGAATCAGCTCTTTTCCTTCAGTCTGATCGCAGTCACCGGATGGATGTGGCGAATTTGGGCTCGTTCAACCCAATAAAAATCCAGCTATAGCTCGTAGGTCTTTCCTATGACGGTAGGATACTCTTAGGGGATTTTATGATATCAGCGAGGGGGATATTTGTAAATAGGGATCGTGCTCATTTTCTAGGGTAATTCTCCCGAAAAAATAGGGTAATATACCAAATAGGTAGGGATATCTTCCGGTATGGTATGGTCTTAAGCGCCGGCTTAACAACTCTGCCCAGGAATGCTTTTACCAGACCTGATCAAGCTTGAGGACTGGTTTTCCGGTTCTTTTCAGTCCCGGCCGTACAACCAACTCATGATTATATTTGCCGTCTGCGCGGCTCCGTTTGCCGAGCTTGAGGGTGGGTTGTTGATCCGGCCGACCTGGTCATCGTAGCGCCGCGGGAAGGGTAGGCACAGGTGTTTTTTCGGCCAGGGAGTCATTTCGGCCAGGCTGTTGTAACCGGCGCCGGTAATCACCCGGTAGGCCCGGGCATACAATCCGGCAGCCGGAAAATACTCGAAAACCGGCCAGGGAAGCCCTGGTAGAGGGCGGGGATGGATAACAGCCAGGTCTCCTTGGCCATGCTTACGAATGTTCTCTTCAGCCAACCGGATCAGGGCGGCCACTTCATCCATAGGACCGCTATGAACAACCAATCGCAGTCGGCCCCGGTCCAACAGCAGCTCCATTTCTTTGGGGATCGGGGTAGGCAAGTCTTCAGCCGGAAAACGGATCCGCCCCGGCAGGAATACCAGCTCTCCGCCGGCGGCCTGGAGCCGGGCGAGATGATCGTCCGCCAGTGGTTCAATACTGATGACCCGTTCCAGGTGGGGACCGGTCGTCAGGCAGAGTGACTGGACAACGGCCAGATAGGCGTCTATTTTCAATCTTCGGGCCAGGGTAATGAAGCCCCGTCGCGGTCGCGGCACATTTATCCATTCACCCCGCAGACCCCACGGGAAGGTGTCCAGGACAATCATCTCCGGTTTGACCGCAGCGGCATAGTCAGGGATGGCCGCCACCCATTTGTCTCGAGGGATGAAGTCGATGGGGCAGCCGGTCAGTCTGGCCAGACCCGCGGAATAGGGTGAATGGGTCACAATGCGCGGCACTACCCCTAGCCGGTGCAGACATTGGCTCACGGCACAGGCCCGGACCAGGTGCCCCAATCCGGCGCCTGGGGCGGAATAGACTATCGGTCGGGAGTGGTTCATTGGGCCCGGCGGGCTCGGGCAAAGGGATTGGTTTTCATGGCAAAATTAAATAGGAAGGGGTAATTTGGCCTAAGGTATTTCATATACTGCAACCATTGCAGCACCAGCGGCAGGTAGGCTCGCTTGATATCGTTAGACAGATGGAGATGATCTTCGTCGGGTATGTCACTGACATCAGGGCGATGCAGCAGTTCCTCCCGCAAATGAAAGATGGCCCTCATCAGATCGGTGAAGATCTCATGTTCCAGCAATGAAGGGTTTTCCAACAGCCGAACCAGAAAATCACCTTTTTCCTTCAGCAAGCCCCGGACTTCAGGCAGGCTGCCTCGACGGGTGTCCACCTCATAATTGTAGGACTTCATCCGGGCGCTGACGGCATCAAACTCAGCATCAGTCCAGGCGCTGGTGACGATCAGGTCCGCTCTAATTTGGTCAAGTTGTGGGTCAAAGGCCGAAAACTTGACCAACAGTCTAGTCCCCAACTCACTGAAGAAAAGACCAATAACCATATGGAGCTTTTGCAGCCGGGACTGCTCATCCCGCCGGGTCATGAATATCTCGGTGCCATTAGCCACGACCCCGACAAAGGTGCCCACACCGGTAATAATAACTAATAATACCAATATCTTGCCTGCAGAAGTGACCGGGTGGATATCGCCGTAGCCAACCGTGGCCACAGTCACGACGGTGAAATAAAATGAGTCGAGCAGAGACTGCTTTTCGATCAACATGAAGCCAAGCGTGCCGACTATCATGTTGAATACCAGTATGGCCAGAAACATTCGCAGTTTGAACTTCAACGCACCCATTTATCATCTCATGTTTTGAGGGCAGGAACGGCCTGACCACCTTCGGATGTGATAAGATTCCTCACATTCGTTCGGAATGACAAAGTGGAAAGCATTCGCTCAGAATGAGAAATTTACATCGTCATTCCGGATGGTCCACCTCGCTGTCATTTCGAGCGAAGCGAGAAATCTTACCGTCGTTGCCTGAATTCAACGGTCTTGACGATCTAATCCAGGCCGAACAACTGGTTATTAAGGGCCGTTTCCCTGGCGTAAATGGTGTTAACGAAGAGGGTGATGTCCGCCGCAGAGTGAAAGGCATCGTAGCCTTGCAACAAGAAATCCATGATCTTGCCCAGGCCGGCCAGATGGGCCGCCGCATTGACGCTCTTTAGCGACCATTTTATCCACCGCATCCGGCTGACATGATGAACCCGCTTGATACATTCCACCATCGATTCGATTTGATGTCCGCGCTGGTCGTAGTTGTGGGCGTTGCGGTAAATCTCCTGGTATTGCTCCATGGTCAGATCAGGGCCGATTTGCCGGTCCATCATCATCCGGACCATTTGATCATCCATGGTGTCGGTCAGATCGTGAAGTTCAATGACCTTGCCCAGGGTGTCGACGATTTCGCCTTTCAAGATGTGAGTCAACTTGTGGTGCAAGGTCTTGATGCTTTCATTTCGGAAACCGAAATCCTGAACGCTATAGATCTGTTCGAAAAAGAAGTGACCCAACTTGATGTAATCGGGATTATCCATTTGATCGGCATAAGTGGTCTTGAGCCGCTCAACTTGAAAGGCCTGGAGGGCCTGCTTCAGGATCGTGAATTCATCTTTTGCCGGTGAGTGTTCGGTCATATGTTTTCCGTAAGCTGAAGTTATGGTTATGCGGTAGCCAAGGGCGGAGTTCTAATATATTCGCCAGTTATCGTATGAACGTGTGGTTTGAGTAAGACACGGTCCAGTTCAAAATTTATCCCGATTTTAAAGAGAGTATGTTTCAGATATTCCCAGAACTGTCAGATTTTAGGAGTCCCCCGGACCTGCGGGGGAGTGCCTATTTTTATGACCATGGCCCACGACAATTAACGGATTAATATCCATCCTCGCGGTAATTGCACGTATTATTATCTCCGCAAGCCGGAATTGCCGTATCCAGACAGATCTGGGCATAGGGGTCGCCGTTGCCGCTTGCATCGTGATACTTTGGCGTCTGCGGTGTGCCAGTAGGTAAATTTCCCGTCGGAGCGAAGTTGAAATCCGACACCACTCCTCTCATTGGGGTAATCTTGTCTTTGGAGACCCTTATGGTCATAAGGTCGAAACTCCAAATCAGATCTTTACCCATCTTAACATCGGGACAGTGATCGGTTACGCTCTTCAGAGCGCAGGCGACCGTGTCATCGGCTACCGGAAAATGGGTGGCCACGGTAAGACGCGGTCGAGGATTGATTTGGCTAAGAAGAAAACCGAAGGCCCCTTGAGGACTGTGGGAGCTGTTTTGAACCATGGTCGCCCACTTGACGCCCGGGGAATTTGGGTCGGGTAGTTGGTTGGAATGTTGGATTTTCATGGTCCATACCTGAGCCGGGACAATCATTTCGTGGATCAAGACATCCACACCCTTGCCATTATTAGACGCTTGAATAATGCTGTTATACTCGGGCTTGGTATCGCTGGTGTAGATCATGGTCAGCCCTCTCCACTCTAGTTTGTAGCCGATGGAGCCTTGCCGGGCATGAATAACCGGGAAGTGAGAAATCTTTACTCCGGTAGTGGGATTGTTATAAGCGACGTTATCTCCTTCATCTTGGCCATACTTCCTCCAGTTCAGCTCAATCGGAACCAGAGCATATCCATCATTAGGCGCATCATCGTTAACGGGAACAGGATCGCACGGCAACCCCCAACTTTTCCTGGTTGGAACCACATAATCCGAATAGGCGGTGGATTGAAAGCTAAAACTCTCCGTGTGCCAGCGGCAAACCTCGCGAAGATGCTTGCAAAAAGCTTTCAGGCCGTCGTCATAATATCTCCCGGAACCTTTAGGACTCTCCACACCTGAGGCGCTTGGCCCCCAGACATACAGCGGAAATTGACGATCCAAGGAAGGTCCGAAGCAGTAAATATGGGTCAGATCGGACATGTGATCCCCGTGAAGATGGTTAATAAATACCTTATTCATCCTCCCGAATCCAACGTTCATGGCCGCGTAGTTGGTGCACACTCCCGATCCACAGTCGAAAACGAACTGATCCAGCGGCATCTCCTTATTCTTATCCCAGCCTACCTCAACAAACACACTCATCATCTGTTGCTTATGGCGCAAGGTGGGAGGAATAGAAGAACCCATGAAGGTGATCCGCATTTCGTTTTCGCCCAAGGGAACAATGGTTGTCTTTGTTTTTGGATCGAATGGAACGAAGGGGTCAAGAGAATCGAAGTAGGTATATTTCTGCGAACTCGGCACATCATCCCAGTTGCACGTTGGTCCGCTGGGACAGACACAGCCGTCATTTGCGCTAACTTCGTTTATTCCGGGAATTGCTTTTTCAATAAGCAACCCACCCAAAGCCAATCCGGAAGCTGTCAACATTTCCCTTCTCGTCAAACCCATCGTATTCTTCTCTTCTTTGTCCATTTATTCTCCTTTCTGAACCTATGAAGTTTTGCTGCGAACTTTGATGGTCTAGTTGTTCGACATAGCTGAATAATGTGACTTGGGTGCCCCCCCATTGTCAAGGCAAATTTTGGGCTTTTTTTAGGGTGGAGTGTCATTTCGATTTAAGATTGGGTGCCGGCCAGCAGGCAGCCGATGGCCCCGTTCAGTTGAGGATATTCCGGGACCACGACCGGGACGTTAAGACGTTTCTCAATCAATCGGCCAACAGCCTGGTTAATAGCCACACCGCCGCAAAAGACCACAGCCCGCGGGCGATACTTGCGCACCAGGGTATAGACCCGCCGGGCGATGGAATCGTTAATTCCGGCCATGATCCGAGGCATGGGCACGCCGTCGATAACATGATTGATTACTTCGGTTTCTCCAAATATGGCGCAGGTGTTGGTAATGGTGGCCGGATGTTCGGACTGAGTCGACAACTCTTCTAAGCTGACCCTCAATAACGCCGCCATGTTTTCTAAGTATCGTCCCGTGCCCGCGGCACACCGGTCATTAGTGATGAAATCAAACACCCGGCCGCCCTTAACCTGAATTATTTTTGTATCCTGGCCGCCCATTTCAACACACACAAAATCAGTCAAGCCGGTCTGGTGGACGGCTCCTCGGAAGTGGGCCCGGATCTCGGTAACGCGTTGAATTGCCGGATCAAAAAATGTCTTGCCATAGCCGGTGACAATCACCCGGCAGGATTGGCTCAACCCCAGTCGGTCCATATCCACTTTCAGCCCGTCCGGGCCTCGAACGAGGGATTCTTTGTAGAACTGGAGAGACTCATATTTAGTTCCGGCAAAGCCTCCCTGGGCCGTCCTGGTGACCACCTTCACAAAGCGGCTGCCGAAATCAATACCTACCCGCACGTTATTGATCCCCCAGGACGTCTACAAAAGCTTCCAGGCGCATTTTAGTCCGATTATCCAACGGGCCGAACTTGTCGCCCTCAATGGTCAGGATCGGCAGGTTCAATCTCTCCCGGAAAATAATGTCATGCACCTGACGGTAGCAAAAACTCTGGGTATAGTGGATAAGACCGTGAATTTGTCTTTGGGCTATGGCCCGGCCGATATCATGAACGCGGCCAAACAAATCGTAAGGATAAGTAAACTCAAGGTATTGTTCTATAATATCATGGGATTGAGGGGGCATGGCAAATTGGCGTTGCACTTCGTTAAAGACCACCGCCGCGCCCAGTTCCTCCAGGTAATCATAAATCCCGGTGATAATCGGTGGCACCCCGACATATCCCAGCCGCACCCGGTGGGTTAACGGTTCTCGGGCCACTGCCTGAATCAAAAAATCATCCAGTTTGGCCTCGAACGTATCAGGGTCGCCGTTGAAATCCGACGAAGATACCAGATGAATGTGATTTTCAAAACCTGTCACTTTGTTTTCCCGCCAGGTTAGCTCGTCGAGCCGGATTAGCTTGGTCCGGATGGAGTCCAATCTGGACTTGACTTTGATTACATCCGGTGGCGCCGCGCCCAGCGTCTCAGCCAGCTTATCCAGTTGCCAGGCCAGCCGGGCTTTGTCCCGGTCCGGTGGGTACTCAAAAGGAATAATCCGGATGCCCCGCTCGCCGAGTATCTCGGATAGCCCCAAAACGTTACTGCAGTCCCCCTGGATCACTGAGATAACAGCTTCCAGTGCGTCCATGGCCATGGCCGTGGCATAGATTCCTTTGATCCAGGCGCACATGTTGCGCGGAAACCCCATGGCCTCGGCTTCGTTGATCAGAGTCCGCGGGTTAGGGGAGTTGATGAAGACA
>JADFYC010000001.1:27324-48544 GCA_015233295.1 Deltaproteobacteria bacterium
AAGTGGAGTTACTTTGGTGTGGCAATGTGAATGACATGATAGCAAGCGGCGGGGGCTAAAGGTTAGCTGGACTAAACTTGATAATAAACCATTTCCGGCAGAGCAAGACAGGTGAGCTTATTACCGTAAACGGCCCCGGTGTCAATACCAATGCGCCGGGACCTGACAAAAGGTTGGTCAAAGGGAGTATGGCCGAAGATGACATCTTTCCCGAAATCGTAGTGCGAGAGATAGAATTCGGTTCGGATCCAAACCAGGTCGTCTGGTGATTGACGTTCCAGTGGTAGCCCATCGCGCAGCCCGGCATGGACAAAAATGTAATCTTCCGTCTCATGGTAATAGACCAGAGAATTGATAAACTCTCGGTGGGCCGCCGGGATGGATTCCCGTTTCCCGGCCCAGCAGGCGCCGGGGTAACGGGCCAGGGTCCCACTGCCGCCGTATAGTAAAGACAAGGCTTCGTTTTTACGACTCAGGTAATTCTTAAACATAACTTCATGATTTCCGGCCAGACAAACCATCTTAAATCCGGCCTCCCGGAGTCTCAGAATGAAATCAATGACTCCCTTGGAATCAGCCCCTCGGTCAATGTAGTCACCCAGAAAAACAATCAAGTCGTTTTCTTGATCAATAGGTAATTTGTTGAACAGGGAGGTCAGCATCCCCAAGCAACCGTGTATGTCACCGATGGCGAAGATCTTGCCCATGCTTTTAGAACCACCGGATGATTCGGAGGCGTTCGCGTCGGTCAAGCCGGGTAATCCCTTCGTCTCCGGCGGCCAGTCGGGCCTGGTCGTATTCTTCCATAGTCGGCCGGCGGGCAAGCTCGTCAAACTGTCTGGCCCGGCCACAGGGATGGTATTGACCCATAATATTGACATAAGTATGAGTTGAAACATCCTGCGCCAGAAAGCGCATGGCTTCTCTGGTCCCGGCCAGGTCGGCGGGCATGACTAGATGTCGGACCAGTAGTCCTTTCACGGCCATCCCCCGGTCGTCCAGAGTCAGATCGCCCACCTGCCGGTGCATCTCTTTGATGGCCGCCTTCACAATGTCTGGATAATCGGGTGCGTTCATAAATTTGGCCGCTGGTTCCGCAGAGACGAACTTCAGGTCCGGCATGTAGATATCCACAATCCCATCCAGGAGTTTCAGCGTCTCGACCTTATCATAGCCACCGGTATTATAAACCAGCGGCACACATAATCCTTTTTCCACGGCTTTGATCAGGGCCGAGAGGATCTGGGGGACGACGTGGCTGGGTGTGACAAAATTGATATTATGGCACCCCATCTCTTGGAGTTTCAACATCATGGAAGCCAGGGTTTCGTCCGACACCGCCTGACCCTCACCCCCGTGGCTGATTTCAAAGTTCTGGCAGAACTGACAGAGCAAGTTGCAGTGAGTAAAGAAGATGGTCCCGGAGCCACCTTCGCCGACCAGCGGGTCTTCCTCGCCGAAATGAGGTTGATAAGAGCTGACCTTGGCCTGGGCTGCGGTATCGCAAAATCCGGTCTCGTCTTCCAATCGGTTGACTCGGCACTCCCGTGGGCACAAAACGCACTCGGCCATCATGGCTTGCGCCTTTTCAGCAGCTCGGGATAACGCCCCGGTCTTAAAGGTGTTCATGTACGCCGGTTGATCCCTCATGCCGACCCCGCAAATTAGACAGAAGAATGCGCCCAGGGCTTGTTGTTATTGTAAGCAACACGTCTACCATGCCCTCGAATCTCACGTTATCATATAGAACTGAAAGCTGAATTGCAAGACCAATGTCATCCGTCCCAAGTCCAAACGGCGATTTAATCTATTTCAATTATTGACAGATTGCTTAGCAGGGCCTATAACAATAGTTATGATAAGTCAAGACCCGACAAGAAAGCTAATTGCTGACACAGCAGCGAAAAAGAGAGTGGGTGTGGTGGGGTATGGCCTTTAGGGTAATCTTGTTTACAGGCAAGGGCGGAGTAGGTAAAACTTCGGCGGCCGCGGCCACGGCTGTTCGATGCTCCGAGAATGCTCTTAAAACCCTGGTCATGAGCACTGATGCGGCCCACAGCCTGTCCGACTCATTTGACCAAGACATCGGTTACGCGCCCACTGAAGTGGCCACCCATCTCTATGCCCAAGAAATTGATGTCAACCAGGAAATTAGAAAGAACTGGGGCCCCATTAATGACTTCCTGCAGAGCTTTTTGCAGTACCAGGGATTTAAGAATGTGGTGGCTGAAGAATTAGCCGTGCTGCCGGGGATGGAAGAGATATTTAGCCTGCTGGAGCTTCACGCTCATGTCATCGAGAGGCAATTCGACGTGGTCGTGATCGATTGTGCGCCTACGGCGGATACCGCCCGACTATTGGCCTTTCCAGACATTGCCCGATGGTACATGGAGAAGATCTTCAGCATTGAACGGCTCATCATGAAGGCGGTGCGGCCGGTGGCTAAGCACCTGGTGGACGTCCCCTTGCCCCAGGACGAATTTTACGCCAGTGTGGAAAAGTTGTATGAAAAAATGCGGGCCATTAAGGAACTCCTGGTAGACCGGGAGGTCACCTCTATTCGGATGGTTGTCAATGCCGAGAAAATGGTCATTAAGGAGGCCCAGCGCGCCTATACTTTTCTGAGCCTGTTCGATTTTTCCATTGACGGGGTCATTGTCAACCGGCTCCTCCCCGACACCGTTACCGATGTTTACTATGAGCGTTGGAAACAACTGCAAAAAGAACATCTGACCTTGATCCACGAGTGTTTTCAACCTTTGCCGATTTTATCCAGCCGGCTTTGGGAAAGTGAGGTCACCGGCACCTCCATGTTGTCCCGGATGGGCCGAGAGATTTATCAAGATCGAAATCCAGCCGACATATTTTACAAAGATCGCCCCATGGTCATTGAAGAGAAGGATGGGCAACGCCTGATGCGGATCAGTTTGCCGTTCGCAGAAAAAAAAGAACTGGAGACCTGGATTCGGGGTGATGAATTGTCTATTAGTTATAAAAACTTTAAGAGAAATATTATCCTCCCCCGATCATTTGTGGGGCTGGAGTTGGCTAAGGCGGCTTTTGTCGACCAAACCCTGGAGTTAACATTTCAGAAACCGGACTGATTAGCGTCGCCCGAAATCGAAAATTTAGATTATCTGTTCGCCGGTTCAAAAGCATGACCTGGAGGATGAACTTGGCGTTGGGCTTCTCTTATGATGCCGGGATTTAGGATCGGACCAGTAAAGGAGAAATACGGTGTGGGAAAAAGTATTGAGCGATGACTGGCCGGGATTCTTCTGTCATTTTAACCGGCAAAATCAATTCTTGCCGATCCGGGTGACTCTCCTCCGGAACGGTCAGACCATCCGGACAATAGAGCAGGTATCGCTGCTGGGTCTGATCTACCGCGGACCGGATCAGGACCGCCCGGACGCAATTGAGGTGATGGTCCCGGGCAAGTCGGCCGCCTGTCCGGAAGAGCCCGCGGTTTCCTGTTTCACGCCCAAGTCTCTGGAATTTAAATTCGGCGATCACAAGATGATTGTAACCATCCGGATTACAGGATATTCCGAGGATACGGCCGTGATTGATGTCCTTAATGGTGGCGCAGAAGAGGAACGGTCCCAATTCGGCCAAAAGCTGGCCTATTCAGTTTACGAGCAACGTCGAGATAACCCGGGGTATGACCTGGATGACTGGTCTGTGGCAGAGCAGATAATCCAATCTGTTTCATGTAAGTACATCAAGGGGTGATAGGATAAGGAGCGACAGGTGGATCTGGGACTAAAAGGGAAAGTCGCCCTGGTGGCTGGAGCCAGTCAGGGTCTGGGTCTGAGCGTGGCTGCTTCTCTGGCCAATGAAGGGGCCAGGGTGGCGATTTGCTCCAGGTCGGCTGATAATCTCAAAGCAGCCGCCAAAACTATCAAAAAGAACACCGGCCTGACTGTCTTGACCATGGTCGCCGATTTGATGGATACCGACCAGGCCCGGGCGTTTGTCCAGGAGTCGGCCGAGCAGTTTGGTCGGGTGGATATCCTGGTGACCAACGCCGGGGGGCCGCCTCCCGGTGTGTTTATGTCTTTTTCTGAGGATGACTGGTTGAAGGCTTTTCGGCTCAATTTTTTGAGCGGGGCGGTGATGATCCGGGAGGCTGTACCTTATATGAAGAAAGGGCGCTGGGGCCGAATCGTTAATATCACCTCGATATCAGTTAAGCAGCCGCTTGACGGACTGGTCCTGTCCAATGCGGTCCGTTCCGGCGTCATCGGGCTGGCCAAGTCTCTGGCCAAGGAACTGGCTGAGTACAATATCTTAGTGAACAATGTTTGTCCTGGTTACACCATGACGGAAAGAGTCCAGAGCGTGGCTGCAGAATTGGCCGCAAGAACTAACCGGACGCCGGAGGAGGTCATTCGGGACTGGGAGCTTCAAGTGCCTTTGAAACGGATGGGAAAACCGGAAGAACTGGCCGATATGGTGGTCTTTTTAGCTTCGGAACGGGCCGGCTATATTACCGGTGCCACCATACAGGTTGACGGCGGCTTTTTCAAGGGCCTGATGTAATCAGGATTCAACATCGAGTTGAATAAGGAAATTAGGAGCGATCATGATTTGGGATGTCCATACGCACATTTTCTTACCTGAGGTGCGCCGGGATAGGCAGCGTTTCTTCAAGGGCGAAGACGAATTCCAGTGGATTTATCAGAACGAAAAAGCCCGGATGATTGGTCCGGAGGATCTGTTGACGACCATGGGTGAGGACGGGGTAGAGCGGTCTGCGGTGTTTTCTTTCCCCTGGAGCGATCCAGGACTGGCCAGAGAGTCAAATGACTATGTGCTGGAGGCGGCCCGGAAATCCGGGGGGCGGTTGATTCCGATGGCCTGCTTCGACCCTATGTCTAAAGAAGCCGCCAATGAGACGGAACGATGTTTGATCGCCGGGGCCAGAGGGGTAGGGGAATTGGCCCTATATCTGGCCGGGTCTATGGATGATATGATCAAGAATTTGACTCCGGTGGCTGAATTATTGAAAGCCTATGGCTGGCCTCTGCTGATACACACGAATGAACCTATCGGGCACTCTTATCCCGGCAAGGCGGACATGTCTTTGAAAGACATCTACTCGCTGGTGAAGGCTTTTTCGGAAAACACGCTTATCCTTGCCCATTGGGGCGGAGGGCTGTTTTTCTATGGTCTGCTTAAGAAGGAGGTGCCGGAAATGTTGAAGAATGTTTATTATGATACGGCGGCTTCTCCTTTTTTGTACTTGCCACAGATTGTTGAATTTGCATGCAAGATAGTCGGGGCGGACAAGGTATTATTCGGAAGTGATTATCCCTTGATTCGACCGGCGAGATATTACCAAGAGATTAAGGCGGCCCGGTTAGATCCGGATGATCGGGCCCTGATCCTGGGCGGAAACCTGGAGCGCCTTATTTCTCAAGAGAAAGAGGCCTAGCCGGACCACCCCGCGGTCTCTGGCCGCACACGATATACTTCGAACGATCATAATTGTCCCTTTTCGAGGAGATGTGGTTGCTGGTTACTCGTTGCTTGTTGCCGATTGTCCTTAACGACTCACCAGAACCGGCAACAGGTTATTTTAACAGGTGCTTTTAAAAGCGGCAATTATAGCCGTGTCAAGTATGAATCCCTTGTTGACAAGGTGTAGTTGTTATGCTTAAATGTCATTTCCCTGGGTTCCCCAACCGGACCTGATAGTTTACCCGGAACTGACACGTCTACGTTCGGAATTGCTGGGGGATTCCATCCGGCCCCAAAGCCTTTCGAAATTCGTCATGGAACCCGTGAAATAATCCGGGAGACACCAAAATATTGATCATGGTTAATCATGACTACCATTTTTAGAGGAGAAACAAATGTCCGACGCCTTGCTGCACGTAAACGATGACAACTTTGATGCCGAGATACTAAAATCCAACCTCCCGTCCCTGGTAGATTTTTGGGCCGCCTGGTGTGGTCCGTGTCGGGCCATCGCTCCGGTGGTCGAAGAATTGGCCAAGGAATATGCCAACAAGATCAAAATCGCCAAACTGAATGTAGATGAAAACCCCAAAACAGCCGGCCAATATGGGATTAGGGCTATTCCCACGCTGATTTTGTACAAAGGGGGACAAATCGCCGAACAAATCACCGGCGCCGTGTCCAAGGCCCAGATAGAAAACGCCATCAAAAAAGTGATCTAAAAGTTAGGCTCCAGAGATGACCGTAGATCGTGATATTATCATTATAGGCGGTGGCCCGGCCGGACTTACGGCTGGGCTTTACACCGGTCGCTCCATGCTCAATGTGTTGTTGCTGGAGAAACTTTCACCCGGGGGCCAGGTATTGACCACCCATTGGGTCGAGAATTATCCTGGTTTCCCTGGCGGCGTAAGTGGCTTCGACCTGATGGATAAGATGAAGGATCAGGCCCTGGAGTTCGGCCTGGCTATTCAAAGCGGCGAGGTCGTGTCCATTCAACCGGGCGGGCCGGAACAAGACTATCACCGCGTAGTGCTTACCGACGGTGAATTGACCTGCCGCGGCCTGATCATTGCGACCGGCGCCCAACCTCGGAAATTGGGTTTGTCAAACGAGAGCGCCATGGTGGGCAAAGGAGTGTCCTATTGCGGCACCTGCGACGGGCCGTTCTATCGGGGGATGACCGTGGCGGCCATAGGCGGCGGCGATACGGCCCTGGAAGAGTCGTTGTTTTTGACCAAATTCGTATCTAAGGTTTTTTTGATCCATCGCCGGGATGAGTTCCGAGGCACCAAGGTCCTGCGGGACCGGGTTCGCCGCAGCGACAAAATAGAGGTCATCTGGGATACGGTCGTTACCGCCATAACCGGCGATGACCAAGTGACTGGAGTGGCTCTTAAAAACGTCAAGACCAATGAAGCCTCCACCTTGCCTGTCGATGGCGTTTTTCCGCTCATCGGTGTTCAGCCGATTTCCGACTTTGCCAAGGGCGTCGTAAACTTAGATGACGGTGGCTTCATCACTACCAACGAATCCATGGAAACTTCGGTTAAGGGCATCTTTGCCGCCGGTGATGTTCGGTCTAAAATCCTTAGACAGATTTCTACTGCGGTGGGAGACGGAGCGATAGCCGCGTTTATGGCCGAAAAGTACATGGAACAACTGCATTAGTGGGCAATATGCGAAAACATAAAAGAAACGTCTTCAGCTTAGTCATGCTGAGTCTATTCCTGGTCGCCCTACCTGGCTGCACCGTGTTGAATTGGTTAGGCCTTACTAACCCACCCAAAGAAGAAGCTCCGATGGGCCCTCATCAACTGGCCGCGGAGGGGATGGACGAGTTCAATGATCGGCATTACAAAAAGGCCATTGAACTGTTTAAACAAATCAAAGACCGTTATCCCTACAGCAAGTATGCGGTTTTGGCTGAATTAAAGACCGCCGACGCCCACTACAGCCTGGAAGAGTATGTTGAAGCCGCCTTTGAATACCAGGACTTTGAAAAGCTGCATCCCAAGAATGATGTTGTTCCATATGTTATTTATCAAACGGGAATGTGTTATTATAATCAGATGCTGACCATAGACCGTGATCAATCGGCCACAGAGAGCGCGGCAAAAGAGTTCGAGCGATTGGCCAGGACGTACCCCAATTCAGACTATGCCGTCAAAGCCAAGGCTCGGCGAGATAAATGTATCAGGAACCTGGCTGACCACGAGTATTACATCGGAGAATTTTATTTTAAATCCAAGCATTATCAGGCTGCCCTGGGCCGGTTCAAAGGCATTCTGGAAAAATACCCCGACGTTGGCCAATATTACGACACGATGAACTATATTCAAAAATGCAAGGCCATGTTAGTGGAAAAAGCCGAAAAGGAAGCCGCCCAGAAAATTCAAGACAAGAAGACAGCCCCGGAAGCCAGTCCGCTTCAAGAGGGCAAGACTATCCCGTCCGGGCCAAAGCTCCAGGAAACAAAAGACGCTCAAGGATTGGGAGCACCTCAAGAAGCAACCAAGAAGAAAGAATAATAATCAAGAATCATCTTTAACTCTTTATTTTAACACTTGATCCTTTTGATTCACCCGGCATATGGCCAGGACGGGGCATGGACAGTCTCTTTGTGTAACAATTTCTATATGTTCCTCGATTATTTCGACGATCTGGGAATTAGTTTATTTGGAAGCAAGAGTCATTTATGGCGGAGAAGAGTGACGAACAGCAAGTGATCCAAGAGGTCCTGTCGAAACTAAAGGAAGTTGACGAGCTAGTCGTCTCTTACCGGGAAACCATAGAGGGATTGGAAAGGCAACGCCAGGCGACCGCGGAACAGTCGCCCGGCGCTATCAGACCAGGTGATGAAACAGAAGAGGATGTCATTTCGGCCCTTAAACGGGCTAAGGACGCGAAAGAACTGTTGGACCGCCAATATCAGCGGTTGATCAATGAAGCCCTTCAGACTGCGTTACAAAATCCGGAAGAAAAACATAAACAAGCGCCAGCAGTTCAGCCTCGGGTTACTGCTCGGACCATTGCTTTGGCATCTTTATTAGCAACTATTCTACTGTCACTTTTGTTTTATTGGTTGAGTACTCGATTTATCGCCCCCTTGCCGCCTCCCCAGGTGATGAAACACAGTCAGTCATCAGGCACAGGAAACCTGGTTCCTTCGCCCCCAAAGAAGACTCCAGCCGAGAAACCTCAGCCGGCAAAATGAGTTGAAGAATGGCACGCCGTTACAAGGAGCACGAGATGAGACTGATGCTAAATGGGGAAGAACTAATCATTGAAGGGTTGAACAATGATGCAACTCTTGGTGATGTGATCAAAGTGGTCGAATCCAGGTTTCTACCCAAGGGTCACGTCATAACGATTATTAAAGTAAATGATGATGAGATATCCCATGAAGCAGAAATGGAATTGATGACCGAACTTCTGCCCGGCATTCGGTTTCTGGAGATTAACTCAGCCGATCCCATGATGCTGGCAGCGGAAGGTATTCAAGATGCCCAGGACTACATTAAGAAACTGATCGGTGGGGTGGGCGAGGCGTTGTCTCATTACCGGACTATGAATGTTCAAGATGGGGGCCGCATCCTGATTAAGATTGTGGAAGGACTGAATTGGTTTACCCAGATTGTATCCCGGTCTGAACCGTACCTTCACATCGACTATGCCTCGTATCATTACCAGGGTAAGACCCTGGCGGAACATTTTGGCACCTTACGCCAGACCATCATCCAAATGGCCGAAGCGCAATCTCGGAACGACTGGGTGTTGCTGGCTGACTTGCTTGAATATGAACTAACCCCTATTTTGCAGGTATGGGAAGGTGTTTTACCGGTGTTGGAGCAGAGATCAGCCGCCCACCAGGCGAGCCGGCCGTCTTGATTCGTCGTTATTAGTGGATTTTGCCCGTCTCACATCCTAACGAAAGGCAATAGCGGGTGATTGTCTCAACGGGGAAAAGAGAGACCAGTTGATAAAGCCGTCCGTCATCTCCTTGCTCAGCCAGGGCCATCGCCTGGTGATAGCTCACCCGGTCCAAAGGGAAACAGAATCGATACAGAAAATCCTTTACCCGATCGTCAAAGTAATCTATCCATTGAAAAACCTTTTCTTCTTTTCGGCATAACTGCAGTCCTCACTTCCTGAGTCTACTCCTGTTGTCCCCTCAATTATTCGCCAGGCTTCCAGTTGACTATGGACAATGATGAGGGCCAGATCCCATGTGTCCAGGTCGTTTTTTTCGGCCATTCAAGATGCCCTTTTTAATCTTCGCGTCCTGGGAGAGAATCCGGGACCACGGGGCATGAAGGGATGCAGGCCGCTCGACGGGCTCGGATGAACTCAATTATTCCAGGCATAATAGACAAAATGATAATAGTCAAAATGACCAGGGAAAAATTTCTCTTGATCACCGGGAGGTTCCCGAAGTGATAGCCACCGAAAATGAAGATCGATGTCCAGGCTAAGCCGCCGGCGACATTGTACATAATGAAGCGTCCATAGCTCATCGCTCCGATGCCGGCCACAAAGGGGGCAAATGTCCGGACAAAGGGGACGAAGCGGGCAATAATAATAGTTTTGCCGCCGTATTTTTCATAAAATCTATGTGTGCGGTCCAGGTGCTCCCGTTTAAACCATCGGGTGTCATCCCGGTGGAAGACCTTGGGGCCGACCTTGTGGCCGATCCAATAATTGACCGTGTCTCCAAGTATGGCCGCGATGCTCAATAGAATAAACAACCACGCCGGGTCTAACACGCCTAACGCGGCCAGAGATCCGGCTGCAAAAAGAAGGGAATCACCCGGCAGAAATGGTGTCACCACCACCCCGGTCTCCAAGAAGATGATGCAAAAAAGAATCAGATAGGTTAGCTGACCATAATTTCCAACAATTGCACCCAAATGCCGGTCTAAATGAAGAACAACGTCAATTATGAGCTGGATTATTTCCATAGCCACCGCCATTTCTTTATGGTTGATAAGGTCAACTGCAAATAAATTTGAGGGTCGGAGAAGGAGGTTATGAGTCAACCCAACAAGAGAGAACGTCGGTCATCTTCTTCGGAGGGGTGTAACATGCTGGGCCGTGAAAGTAACCTACGTCTCCAATACCCCGATTTACGGGCTGAGCAATCTATTCGGTGGGTGGCTCTTCAACCTTTTCCGGCCCCATCGGCTGTTTATGGTTACAGCCCTTAATCGGACAGGCCAGGGTCGGACCGGTTTTTTTGTAATTTTTTTCCAGCAGAATGGGGCTGCCGCACTCGGGGCAGGATTCCTTGACGGGAGTGCCCCAGACCATGAATTTGCAGTCCGGGTAGCGGGAACATCCATAAAATTTTCCCCGCTTGGAAGACCGCTCGGACAGGTCTCCGCCACATCCGGGCTCCGGACAAGGTATGCCGGTGGGAAGAGGTCTGGTATTTTTACATTTGGGATAGTTTTGGCAGGCCAGGAACTTGGTCCCCTGGCGACTCATCTTGATTAAGAGGCTCCCGCCACACTTCTCACATTTGAGATCCGTCATCTCCGGCTCGAACGCCGGAACGCCCTTGTTTCCAATGGGCTTGGTGTTTTTGCACTCGGGGTATCCAGTGCAGGCCAGGAAAGGACCAAAGCGGCCTTTCTTGATGGTCATGGGCGCACCACATTTTTCGCATGCGACCTCTTCGTCCGGCTCCTCGGCCTTTACCGGAACGATTTTTCCTTCTTCGTCATAGGTGAAATCAGAGGTGTTGCGGCAGTCCGGGTACCCGGTGCAAGCCAAGAATTCCCCATTCTTGCCGAACTTAATAGCCATTTTCTTGCCGCATTTCTCACAGACAATGTCGGTTTCCAGACCGTTGACCTTGACCTGGGCCATCTCTTTCTTGGCCAGATCCAGACGCTGGCTGAAAGGCTGATGAAACTCGGTCAACATCGTCTGCCAGTCGGCGGAGCCGTCTTCAATCCGGTCAAGGTTATCCTCCATTTTGGCCGTGAACTCCACGTTCAAGATATCCGGAAAACTCTTGACCAGCAGGTCGTTAGTAATAAAGCCCAATACGGTGGGGAAGAAATTCCCTTTATTCTTGACGACATATTTCTTTTCTTGAATGGTTGAGAGAATCGCGGCATAGGTGCTGGGTCGGCCGATGCCGTTTTCCTCCAACTCCTTGACCAGGCTGGCCTCGGTAAAACGTGGGGGAGGTTGGGTGAAATGCTGTTTGGGCTCAAGTTTATCCTGCTTCAAAACATCGCCCTCGGCTAATTCCGGAAGTAGGTCTTTATCGGCTTTTTCGCCGTTTTCTTCCCGATATAGAGTCATATATCCTGGAAAGCGAACCACGGATCCCGCGGCCCGGAAGAGATAGTCGCCGGCAGTAATATCGACCGAAGTGACATCGATGATGGCGGCTCGCATCTGGCTGGCCACGAAGCGGTTCCAGATCAGGGTGTATAGAGCCAACTGGTTTTTGTTCAAGTATGGCTTCACGTCTTCAGGACGGCGACCGACCGAGGTGGGCCGAATGGCTTCGTGGGCTTCTTGGGCGCGAGGGCCGCTGGAATATGCGTGGGGTTTATTGGGGAGCAATTCGGGGCCTAACGTGGCTTTGATATAATCCCTAACCTGACTGATGGCTTCGGTAGACACCCTGGTTGAATCAGTTCTCATGTAGGTGATCAATCCCACTGAGCCCTCATTGCCCAATTCAATGCCTTCGTAGAGATTCTGGGCAGTGTACATGGTTTGTTTGGTGGGAAAGTTAAGCTTGTTGTAGGCATCTTGCTGCAATTTACTGGTGGTGAAAGGGGCCAGCGGTTTTCTTTGTCTCTCCGTCTTTTTCACCTGGCTGACAGTAAACCTGGCATTTTGGAGAGACTCGACAATTCCGGTGGCCGCCTTTTGGTTGGCGATGGTAATTTTTTTATTCTGATGCTTGGTTAACTTGGCTAAAAACGGCGGAGGATTCGCTCCGGTTAAGGAAGCGGTGACAGACCAGTATTCTTCCTTCTTGAATGCCTGAATCTCCCGTTCTCGCTCAGTGATGATCCGGACCGTCACAGATTGAACCCGCCCGGCTGACAGGCCCCGCTTGACCTTATCCCAGAGGAGCGGCGATATCTGGTATCCTACTAACCGGTCCATGATCCGGCGGGCCTGTTGGGAATTAAACCTGCGTTCATCCAATTCTTTGGGTGAGTCCATCGCCTCAAGGATAGCCTTTTGAGTAAGTTCGTGGAAAAGCACCCGGCGAATCGGGGTCTTCTTATCGTCGAGTTCCAAAGCAATATGCCAGGCGATAGCCTCTCCTTCCCGGTCGGGGTCAGTGGCCAGGTAGATCAAATCGGATTTGGCGGAAGCCTTTTTAAGGTCTTTGAGTACCTGATCCTTGCCCTTGATCGTAACATATTTGGGCTCAAACCCGTGTTCAACGTCAACGCCTAATTCTTTAGGCGGCAGGTCTTTAACATGACCCACGGACGCTTTGACCTCGAAATCCTTACCCAAATACTTCACAATCGTTTTAGCTTTTGCTGGTGATTCAACGATAAGTAATGACTTACCCATGCTTACATCCTTATTATAAATTATAACGCACAGCAATTGTGATACGACAGTCCCCGTTCAACCGTTCGGAAAGCATCAGTGCAAAGGGAGCGGAGAAAAAGTTATGACACAGTGTGAGTCTCCAGAAGAAACAAAAAGACGCAAAGGGCCGAAAACCCCGGCCTGATACTTTGCGTCACTGCGCCCTAATTGAAACAATCGGATTTATCACTTACGGTAAAACCTCTTGCCGGGGAGCTGACCTACTAACCCTTCAATTTCAAGCCGAGACAAGATGCTTAGCAGTTCGGGGGAGGGGATGTTTAACTGCCGAAGCAGGTTGTCGATGTGGACCTCATCCGGGCCCAGGGAGTCGAAGATTACCTTTTCCAAACCATCTAATAACGGTGGTGAGACCTCAGGGCCGGCTTCGGCGGCAATCGCCCTGGTGGGGGTCTGCATTTTTAAGTAAGGTAATTCATCTAGAATATGCTGCGCTTTTTCGACTAGTTTGGCGCCCTGACGGATTAAGTCATTGGTTCCGGCACTCTTGAAGGAATGAACCGATCCCGGGATAGCAAAAACTTCCCGTCCCTGGTCCAGAGCCTGCCTGGCGGTAATGAGGGCGCCACCCGTAGGGGCGGCTTCCACGATCACCACCCCCAGAGAAAGGCCGCTGATGATCCTATTTCTGATGGGAAAGTTGCGTCCTTCCGGTTGAGTACCCAGAGGAAACTCAGTGATTGCAGCTCCGTGCCGTCTGATCTTTTCAAACAGCAATTTATTTTCCGGTGGATAGACAATGTCAATCCCGGTGCCGAGGACCGCGATGGTTCGGCCCTGGCCGGCCAGGGCCCCTTGATGGGCGGCGCTGTCTATGCCTCTGGCCATGCCGCTAACCACAGTTAGGCCGTTCACAGCCAGATCTCGGGCCACCTCGTGGGCTACCTTCAACCCATAATTAGTGGCCTCCCGCGAGCCCACAATGGCCACAGCCCGTTCGGTGCCCGGACCAAGTTCCCCCCTGACATAGAGCGCCGCCGGGGGGTCATGGATTCGGCGGAGATTAGCTGGATAGTCTGGATCGGTCAGCCCGACCAAACTGACGCCCATGGCATCAAGTTCCGCAATCTTTATCTTGAGATCCGGACCGGGCTTGAAGGTGACAATGGCTTGAGCCGATTTCCGGGACAGCCCCTCCACCTGCATTAAATCGAGCAGCCTGGCCGAAAATATGCGAGCTGGCGTGCCAAAATAGTCGATTAGACGTCGTATGGTCACGTTCCCCACGTGGGGGATGGCCCGCAGAGCCAGCCAAAGGTGTCGTTCATCCATATGGGGTCGGCGATTCTCCATCCGATGGGTGCTTAAACCGGCATAGACTGTGGGTGAAGCAACGCTCGGCAGGTCGGATTTTTCGTCACCGGCCCGTGAGTAGTATGGGCGCTTATGCCCGAATTTTTGCTTTTTGAGGCGCTTTAGCCAAGGCCTCGGGCCAGATGAGCAAGATCGGGCTGGCCACGAAAACAGAGGAATAGGTCCCGGTTACAATCCCAACCATCATGGCGAAGGCAAAGTCGTGAATGACTTCCCCGCCAAGGAAAAAAAGGCAGGCGACCACGGAAAAGGTAATGGTCGAAGTCAAGATGGTCCGGCTTAGCGTCTCATTAATGCTGGAATTGATAATCTCGGCATGATCTTTCTTGCGGTATTTGGCTAAATTTTCTCTAATGCGGTCAAAGACGATAACCGTATCATACAAAGAATAACCGATAATCGTGAGTAAGGCCGCGATAATGCTTAAATCAATGTCTTTATTGAAAAAAGAAAAGAATCCAATAATCATTAGAACATCATGCAGGGTGGCGATAATGGCCCCCAGGGCGTATTTCAGCCTTAAAAGAAAACACACTCCCAGCGTCACCATCAGAGCAATCACGATCAAATAGATCACACTCATCCCGGCAATGGTCGCGATATAGGTCACCAGCAGCATAGCCGCGGCCACCACAATACTCATCAACCATTTCATTTCAAATCGGCCGGAGATGTAAATCATGAGGAACAAAATGGAATAGTAGATGGCAAGTAGCGCCTTTTGGCGGAGGGTTTCGCCGACCTTGGGGCCGACCATCTCGTTGCGCCGAATGTCGACCTGTCCCCGGCCGAAACTTTCCTCCAACGCAGCTTTGACTAAGGTGGTTAATTCTCCCAGATTTTTGTGCTCTACGCCCACTTGGATCAGGTATTCTTCCCCCTCCTTGATGCCATACTGCTGAATGGAGGCTTTATTCAGACCAATCTTGTCAAGGGCGGCCCGGACTTTCTCCGGGGGGACCGGTTTGCTCAGCTTCGCCTGAATTATTGCCCCGCCGGCGAAGTCTATCCCGTAGTTTAGTCCTCCCCGGGCCGCAATCGAGATGATGGTGAAGGCCAGCAGAATAAAAGAAACGGTGTAGGCAATTTTCCGGCGTCCTACAAAGTTTAGGTTAATGCCGGGCTTAATAAACTCTAACATGTCTATCTCCAGTTAACTTTCGCGTCAACCCAGGTCAAATTCGTCAGCCGCTGTGAAACCGGCCAGGCCACCGCCCGGAAGAGGGCCGATGACATGACCAGGACGCGTCCGGTCGATTAGATGCTGATGGCCTTTTTGTTCATTTTGAAAAGTAAAAAGTCGAAAACGAACCGGCTGATAAAAATAGCAGTAAACATCGAACAAATTATACCGATGCACAGGGTTATAGCAAAACCGCGAACCGGACCGGTACCGAATTGGAAGAGCACCAGGGCCGCGATCAGAGTGGTTACATTGGCGTCGAGAATAGTCAGGAGCGCTTTGCTGAATCCCGCCTCCACGGCGGCGCGCAGGGTCTTGCCCAGTCGGGTTTCTTCTCGAATTCGTTCGTTGATGAGTACGTTGGCGTCGACGGACATACCTATCGTCAAAATGATACCAGCCATGCCCGGCATGGTCAGGGTCGCCCGAAATGCGGCTAAGCAGGCCAGGATGAAAACAACATTTAACAACAAGGCCCCGTCGGCGATGATCCCGGAAGATTTATAGTATATCGCCATAAACAGAATCACCAGGATGCCGGCTAAGAACATGGAGTGGACACCCATTCTGATTGAGTCCTCACCCAGTGTCGCCCCAACCACCCGTTCTTCTAAGACGGTTACCGGTGCAGGCAACGCACCCGCTCGCAGCACGATGGCCAGATCGTGGGCTTCTTGAGGGCTGAAAGATCCTTCGATGCTGGCGTGGCCTCCGGAAATCTTCTCTCGAATAACCGGAGCGGAATAGATGTTGCCGTCCAAGACGATGGCCAGTCTTTGGTTCACGTGTTCGCCGGTGATCTGGGAGAAAAGCCTGGCCCCCCTGGAATCGAAGCTGACCGACACGTACGGTTGATTATACTGATTGCCAAATCCAACCTTGGCATCGGTAATGTACTCGCCGGTCATCAATGGTCGCTTTTTGACCAGTAACGGCTGCTTAGTCGACCGGCCGGTTTCTTTATTTTTTTCGATTTCATAGAGGACTTCGCTGCCGGGCGGCATCTCGCCTTTCAAGGCTCCTTGAAGGTCTCCCTGTTCATCGACCAACTTAAATTCCAACATCGCCGTGCGGCCGATAAGGTCTTTAGCTCGTTGAATATCCTTCACTCCGGGTAACTGGATGAGAATCCGGCCCTCACCCTGGGGGCGAATATCCGGTTCGGAGACGCCGAATTGGTCCACCCGGTTGCGGATAGTCTCCAGTGCCTGGTCGCCGGCCATTTTCTTGATCCGTTCCACTTCGGCCCGGCTTAACTCCAGGGTCATTTCTAAGCGGGCATCGGTGACCTGGGATTTAATCGTTTTGTATTCTGGAAAAGCCTTATTCAGGATACTGTTTAGGGCAGACTCTTGTTGAGCGGAATCCAGCACGATGCGAAGCGTTTGACCTTCTCCTTTTTCTACACTGAGATAACGGACCTTCTCTTTCTTAAGCTCGAATTTGATCTCTTCTACGGCTCTTAACTTCCTTCGACCGCCTTATCCAATTGGACTTCTAAAATAAGATGCATACCGCCTCGAAGGTCAAGGCCCAAATGGCTTTTTTCGTTGGGAATCCATGTCGGCCACCACGGCACAGGCTTTTTAGACAAGGTGGGGGTGAGAAAGACTATGGCCAGAACCAAGGATATCGCGATAATGGCTCCACGCCAATTCAGGCTCTTTTCCACATCTACTCCTCAACAATATTAAGAGATTAGAAGAATAGTCAACACCTGGGGCAGGACAACTTGTGTTCTTATAGAGTGGTACCAACAGGCGTTTTCCTTGATGAATTAATGGCGTCCATCACCGGCTCTTCCTCATCTTGGACCCTGCCGAAGCTGGAAGCCGGAGCTCCGCCGAATCATCTTCTATTCGGATACCTGATTGAAAGATCAAGCAGGCTGGTCGGTGCTTCCGTTGGAATAAAGACAACAAATTCGCCGCGTACGGCTGGCCGGTGGTCCCGGATCCCTGTAGTGCGTTTAATGAAGGCCGATGTTGGCCCGGAAACCCAGCGGCCAGGCAAGTCTACGGCGGAGTGTTCCTCGCGCGATGTGCGATCTTTATTTTTATCCCTTAATCAAAGGCCTTAGGGGCCAGTCCACTGACAAATCCGCGGGCTACCTTGACTCGGACATTGGGGGCGATCTCCAATGTAATTGTAGCATCCGTCAGTCCGGTGATGGTCCCGATTACGCCCCCTGAGGTGATTACTTTGTCACCTTTCTTTAAAGCACCCAGCATTTCGCGTTGCTGCTTGGCCTTTTTTTGTTGGGGCCGGATAAGCAAAAAATAAAAGACGACAAACATCAGAATTAGTGGAATCAGAGGTCCCAGACTGGCCGCGCCTCCAGCAGCGCCCCCCCCTCCACCTGCGTTACCCATGGCATAGGCTAATTGTTCGAACAAAACTGCACCTCCCTAATTGTTCAAAATATTTCAGATAAGTGTGATTGTGGTTGGTCTGAAAGGCCGTTATCATCCCCCGTGTCGGCAGGATCTTGACGTCGTTCATAGAACATCTTTTTAAAATTGTCAAATCTGTCTTCTAAAATAGACTGACGCATCTCCTTCATCAAGTTAATGATATAGTAAAGATTGTGCCAGGTGTTCAATCTGTAAGCCAGAATTTCGCGGGCTAGATAAAGATGTCTTAGATAGGCCCGGCTGTAATTTAAGCAAGTGTAACATCCACAGGTTTCATCAATTGGACGTTGGTCGCGGGCATATTTGGCATTTTTTATGACCACCCGGCCAAAGGAGGTCAGAAGCATTCCGTTACGGGCATTTCGGGTGGGCAGCACGCAATCGAACATATCCACTCCCAAGCCGACGCATTCGACCAGATCTTCAGGCGCGCCCACTCCCATTACGTAGACGGGTTTGTCACTCGGCAACAGAGCCACAGTATGGGCCACCATGTCAAGCATTTCTTTCTTGCTTTCGCCCACACTCAACCCACCCAGGGCATAACCGTCAAAATCTAGGGCAGTTATAGCTGCAGCACTTTTGCTTCTCAATTCGGGGTAAACACCACCCTGGATAATCCCAAACAGGGCGCCCTGGTCCTCCCGGCTTACCGCTTGCCGGCATCGCTTGGCCCACCTGGTGGTCATTTCCAGCGAATTGTCCACATAACCGTGGTCCGCGCCGTAGGGAGGGCATTCATCCAGACACATCATCACGTCTGAGCCCAGGTGTTCCTGGATGTGGATGGCCATTTCCGGAGTCAAATGGTGCTTGGAGCCGTCCAGATGAGACCGGAAGGTGACGCCGTCCTCCGATATCTCCCGCAACGGGGAAAGGCTGAAGACCTGAAAACCACCACTGTCGGTCAAGATGGGCCGGTCCCAGTGCATAAACTTATGCAAGCCGCCCAATTCGGAAATGAGATCATGGCCCGGCCGCAAGTACAGATGATAGGTATTGGCCAGGACTATCTCCGCCCCGATTTCTTTCAAATCTTCCGGGGTCATAGCCTTGACCGTGCCCTGGGTGCCCACCGGCATGAACACTGGGGTTTTTACCTGGCCTCGGCGTAAGGTCAGAATGCCGGCTCTGGGGCCGACGGCAGATCGTACCAGGGGTTGGCCGGATCCGGCCGGCCTGGCCACCTCAAAGACAAGTCGGCTGGTTGTCATGGCTCTCCCTAAACAATTATCATGGCATCGCCATAACTGTAAAACCGATAGCCCATCCGTTTGGCTTCCTCGTAGGCCGACAAAATTAGTTCCCGGCCCGCCAGGGCGGAGACGAGCAGAAGCAACGTGGACCGAGGCAAATGGAAATTGGTGATTAGACGATCAACTAACTGGAATTGATAACCGGGGTAGATAAAGCTGTCGGCCCCACCGCGACCCGGTTTCAGGTCCCCGGTCTGGGCGGCGTATTCCAGAGTTCTGGTGGTGGTAGTGCCCACGGCCACAATCCGCTTGCCCGCAGTTTTGGCGGCAGTAATTGCGGCCGCGGCTTCGACGCCGATCTCGAAGGTTTCTTCCTCCATCACATGGTCGCGAATGTCCTCACAACGCATAGGCACGAAGGTGCCGGGGCCGACGTGGAGGGTGACCGAGACCACTTCTACCCCGCGCTGCTTAACCTTCTCCAATAAGCCTTGGGAAAAGTGGAGCCCCGCGGTAGGTGCGGCAACAGCGCCGGCTTTGGCGGCATAGACCGTCTGATAACGACGCCTATCTTCTTCCTGCAACGCTTGTTCGGCGTCATTTCGACGGATATAAGGCGGCAACGGCACCTGCCCCAGCCGGGCCATGGTCCGTTTAAGTGGCTTAGCACCGTGAAACACCAATACCGCCCGGCCCGATGGAAGCCGCTTGATCACCTCGGCCCACAAATCCGGTCCAAAGGTAATTCGGCAACCTTCCCGAGTCGGCTTAGAAGATCTGAGCAGACAATTGAAAGAGGCGCCGGCCTGGAGATCGGAGTGCTCCGCGGCGGCACCGGTCAGGAAGACCTCTATCCCACCGCCGGTATCTTTTTTTCCGAAGAACCTGGCTGGGATAACCTTGGTGTCATTTACCACCAACAAGTCACCCTCGTCCAGTAGGTCAGGCAAATCCCGGAAGTACATATGGGTTAACGCCTGACGCGTTCGATCAACGACCATTAACCGGGCATCAGTGCGCCGTTTTGCCGGATGTTGGGCGATCAACTCTTCTGGAAGATGGTAGTCGAACAACTGAAGTTCATACATAGCTTTTTCTAGTGACCTGGCTAAAGTTGGCTATGTTAATCAAACCAAATAGAAAATGTCAATTACTTTTTATGTTCGGTCCCTTCAAAGATGGGGTGCCGGCCTGATAGAATCCAAGAGCTTGTTTAGTATTTTTAAGCATTAGCCGCCCTCACCTGATGCCTTTTCTAAGAGTACCTGTTGCTTGTTGCTGGTTGCATGTTGACGACAACCTGTAATAGCAAAGAGTAACCAACGAACACGATTTGCAGTATAACAAAGACGAACAAGGTGAAAATGTATATTTGAAGATAGAATAGCAATCCCAATTCATAATTTAAATTCTTAAAAATCGTGATCAAGGCATATGATTGGCTGTCTGTTCAACCTACCAACATAACTAGTCGAACTCAGGCGGCCATGGTCACGAACTCCACGGCATTCAGGTCAACTCCGCCTCACAATTACAATTCGGGGTTGATTCCATTTGAAAGCCAAATTATAATCAGCAATTGAGGTAATCTCTGCCCGGCTCCTTTTCTCGGGCGGCATACCTTTGTTGCGAACTATCATAATTATCCCTGTATACCTTAAGAAAAATAATCCCGATTTTGACTATGTTCAAACCGGCAACGAGCAACCGGCAACTTGTAACCAGCAACGCCCCCCGCAACCGGTACCGGCAGGATATGAAACAGATATCGATGACATTAGCCATGATATTATTGGTTACGGTTTCTCCAGTTTGGGCCGGGGAAACACCGGGGAAGTTTCTAGTGCTGGGAGTCAAGTTTGTCGGCGTGGAAAGCGTCTTGGAAAAGGACCTGGTCAAAATCCTGGCCACCAAAACGCCGCCCTGGTGGAAAGTCTGGAGCGCCAGGTCTACGGTGACGGCCATGGAGTTGGATGAAGACCTGATGCGGATTAAACAGTTTTACCAGGAACGAGGTTATTATCGGACTGAATGCACTTACAAGG
>JADFYC010000200.1 GCA_015233295.1 Deltaproteobacteria bacterium
AAATTGCCGGCCAATAACTTCATCCCGGGCATAGCCCAAAATTTCCAACCAATAATTGCTGACACTGATCAGCACCCCGTGATCATCGGTGGATTGCAGCATAACCGGAGTGTTGTGGTAAATGCTGCGGTATCGTTCTTCGCTTTCTCGTAACGTGTCTTTAGTCTGTTGAAGTTCGGTAATCTGAGTTTCGACCGTTCCGGCCATTTGATTCAACGTCTTGGCCAAGTTGCCAAATTCATCGGAAGAATCGACTGGAATCTCCTGCCAGTCACCCCCGGAAAAAGATGCCGCCCTGGTGGCCAGGGTTCGCAGAGGTCTGGTAATCTTTCGGGTCACGATCAGGGCAACCGGGATAACCGCGACCAGGCAGACCAGGGCGACCACCAGCAAGAGCCACGTGGTCTCAGCCGTATCAGTCATTTTTTTCATACGTGACATCCGGATAGCCACAACTCCTTTGGATTGATCCTTGTCGCAGAGTGGGACCAATCCTTGCAAAAAGCTTTCATTCCCGATAGAGACCTCTTTAATATGAGAAGTTTCATTATACTCACGACAATTCACACGAGGGATATTTGTTTCGCCGGTCTTTAGGGTCGGCCATTCCTCGGGCATGGTCCCAGTCAGAAACTGATCTCCGGCGTACAGGACCACCTGCATGCTCAGCCGGTTTTTCAACTCAAACATTATTTCTTTACCCAAGCACTTGCTAAAAATCAGATAGCCCAGAACAGTATGGGGGCCGCCGCCTTCTTCCAACGCGTCAAAGGCCACCTGCCCCACCAAAGCCAATCCGTGATCTGTCTTGGAGTAGCGGACCGTCCCCAGCAGCGCGGGCGCGACCAACCCGGTCGGAACAGTGTCTGGTGTTTTAACTTTTTCCTCTGTCCAACCCCTTTGCGACTTGCCTCCCAGCTTGAATCGGGTGGTCAAACGTATGGGGTTGCCGTTCTCGGTTAGGCTGGGATATTTTATGACGGAAATTCCTCCCGGCTGGTATTGGGTATAAGCCAGCAGATCTAGATCGTGGCCGACCAGGTACAATTCATATATATCTTCTCTGACGGCGAAGTTGTGTAAAGCCTCGCCCAGATTTTTTTTAAGATCATCCGCCATGGTTCGGTGAGCTGATTGGTTAAGAGCGTTTTTTTTGATGTTCATCAGATCCTGGAGGCCATTCATCCTGATTCGGTCTTTGGTGAAACCAACGGCGGTCTTGAGTAAGTTCTCCTTCAGGCCGTCAAGACACTGTCGGACCACCCAAATGCCCTTGGTCACTTGGTGATGATCAAAACGGTTGTTTTGAATGTGTAGTAACCACATTACGGCCGCTGTTGTGAACCCGATGGTCAAGATGACGATGCTGTAGATCAGGATGAAAACCTTGTGGCCTAGAAGAAGACGTGAGTTGAATGCCTTGATTGTCATGGGCTGTCCAATCCGATGCGAGCTGTTTGTTGGGGGTTACGATTTGTGGATTACTGTTTACCCTTGAACTTGTCCTGTTGCACTGAGGACATGACAGACAAGGTAGACCCCGGTATCATTGGCCCGTAACCCGACATGGTCAGGCCGGCTTGATGAAGACAATTTTTTCCAAAAGGACGGTCTCCGACTTCTTTTTAATAATATCCGTGTAGTTGGTGTTGAGACTCTTAAGCACGATCACATCTCCATGCTCGTAGTAAATCTTCACCCAGGCATTGAAATCGGAGTCTTTAAAGACAACCAGATCCTGGTTTCGGACCAGTTTCCTTGATTCGGGCAGGATATACAGGTCGGTGCCTTCTTTTAAGGGAAACATGGAGTCACCTCTGATGCGGAGCACATACATCCGGCCGGCCTGATCGACAGATACGCCGGGTGGAGTCTCAGCCCAGTCAAAGCCTTGCCCGGCCACATAGCCACCGTCTGTCCACTGGGCCGGTTCACCGGCTGACACGTATGATATAACCGGGATCTTATGGCTAGTCGGCCAGTGGTTGGCTGTCTGGCCGGCCCCGTAGGTGGCGCTGTGGCTGGATAGGACCTGTTCCACGATTTCGAAGACCTTCGCCGCGGCTTGATTGGACGGTTTGGCATAGATTCGCCCATTGGCCTTAACATAACCGGCGGTCTTGACGTTTTGTTCCAAATAGGCCATCAGCGTGCCTTCGACAAAATCAACCTGCCAGGTCCGGTCTAAGAGGGATGGTAGGAGCTTTTTTAGGTTATGTTCAATGTTTGGGTCGCTCTTCAATAAGATCAAGTCGCTAGGCGCCACCTCCAGGTACCGGTCATTTAGCCAGACGTCGGCGGCCAGGCAACAGGCCAGAAACCGGACCAGGTAGTCCTCAATGGAATGCTTGGCTTGCCCGGAGATTTCCGTTTTGAGTTCTTTCAGCATGTCCCCGTCATCCATAATAAGCCTGTCCAGGAAGGCTTTTCTAAAGCGGGGGTAGCGGGGTGGTGGGACGAGCAAGTCCGCCTCTTGCTGATACCCTGACAGGCGTAGGATTTCGGCGGCTTTTTCGCCTGGTAAATTTAGGGCCTGGCAGACTGCCTGAAGGGTCGAGGGTTTAATTCTTCTTCCCTCGTGGAAGAGCCGGCGGAGCGTTTCCGGGCTGACCCCCAGGACCTCTTCGTGGGCGCGGCGAAAGTCGGTTAGATTTTCGAAACCGGCCTGATGGAGAGCTTCCATCAAGAGTTTTTTAATGGACTGGTTGATGTCGGATAGATTCGCCGTGGTCATGGTTATGGCCTTCTGCAGTTGAGTTGGATTGGCCTGAGGAGAAGGTAACGGCCTCAAGACTGAAGTCGAGCGAGGCGGGTTGGGCTATGAAGGAGACCATCACGTCTCAAGCCGGGCGATATCACTGTAACAATGTACACCAATTGGGAGAGGTAGTCAAGGGTATGGGGGGCGACAAATGAAGTTCAGAAAACTGTTGACACACACAAATTTGTGTGTATAATATCCCTGCCGTCTGATACAGGCGCAGGTTTCTTTCGGTTTGTTCTTCAACATAGTATAATAATTATATTATAAGTTTCGCCCAGGAGAGAGGTAAATTTTTTAGACAATTTTATCCACACAAATTTGTGTGTATTAGCCCCGCCACCCAAGAACATAACTCGATTATTGCCATGAAGACTTGACTTGAGCGTTCTGACCACTCTGAACCGGGCTGTCCGTTTCATTATTTTGTTTATTTATCCACACACAGTTGTGTGTAAGGAGGAGCCATGCCGACCATTAATACCTTAACCCCAGAAATAATTGACGACTTCATTACCTGCCCCAAAATGGCCGCGTATCGCCATGTGGCCAGGCAACCACCCGCGTCACGCCATGCCAACTCCCTGGCGGCCCGAGCTCTTAAAATGGCCCTAACCCAAACTCCGCCGGGTCGCGACGACCCCGCCGGTCCGGCGGCCAATCTGCTTTTGACCGAATTTGAAAGAACGAAGGAGGAAGAAAGCGCGGCTGGGATCTTAATTAATGGGGAAGCCAACCTAGATGACTATCAGGAGATGCTGCACGGCTATTTTAACGCCCCCTGGAATCGGGGGGCCCGAATATTATCGGCTGGGACGCCGTATCTATTCAAAATTAAACCGGGCCGGGCAGTGTATCAGTTGTCCGGCTTGATGCAGGAATTGATTCAAGTCGATAAAACCGTACTCGCGGCCAGTTTCCCGCAACTGACCTCCTGGCCGGAATTCTCAGCGCCCAAACCGTCCGTGGTCATCCACCGGGTGATCACCACGGCCCGGAGGAATGGCGTTTCACCTTTTGAGCTGATGCAGCATAACCAGTTGCGGATAGCCGCCCTGGCCCTGGCTGAAAAAAACAACGCATTTGAGCAAGGCGAAATGATCAAGATTCCCGACTTGCACGCCGTCTATTATCTCCGAGATCATCTCCCTTACCGAACGGATGGACCGTATCTGAAAAATGCCGTTGGAGAATTTCTAAAGTGTGACATGGTAACCGAACCCTGCGTGGTGGGAAAACACAGGTTGGCCGATGATCGCGCAAAGGTATCCAGATGCCGGGGAAAGCGGGAGTATTGCCGGCGCATGGCCCGCGGCCAGGGAATGTATTTCACACCCCATAGCAATGATTGGCTGCGTCAGGCCCGGCGGGAAATAATGGCGGTCGGTGCGGCCATACGTAAAGGTGATTTCCAAAGGCGGCCAAACCGCTACTGCGCCAACCACTGCGGTTACAAACAGACCTGTTTTAACGAGATCTGGCCGGCAGCCGGGCGGGGGGACTATTTGCAGCCGGAAATGCCGGCTCCCTTAGATTCCATTTCTATTTAAGGAATGACCATGACCCCCACCATAAAATTTGAAGTGGCCAGGGGCTGGCAGTCCATCGCTCTGATGATGCAGTGTAGCATCAGCACGGCCAAACGCCGGGCTAAGGACCAGGGGTTGCCGATTATAAACGAATTTGGGACACCGGTCTTGATCAATCTGGATTATCTGGACTGGTTGAGTACCCTCAGAAAGGATCCGAAGCATTCCTTTTCCGGACGAAAAAGGTGTTGGGCCGGACCTCGGCGGGGTGGGGCGCACCATGGCTGCAAGGATAGCAACTCAACTAACCAGGCGGGGTGACGCTGACAAATATTGATTGGCATTGAGGCGGCTAATGTGCTACACTGACAGCCGGGAGTGGGACTATTCCGTCCGGTTGCCTTCCGTGTTGCCGGCCGAATTGCCGGATGCGGGAAACCCGGAAGCCACAATTGATTCTTAACCTATGAGGAGGAACGATTATGCCACGTGCCATCCGGAAATTTGCCCTTGTTTTGTTTGCAGGTTGCTTTTTCATCAGCCTGGCGGTGACGGCCCAGGCAGCTACTATGAACGGTGTCTGGAGTATGAACACCGGCCAATACCTGGTCCTGATGGCCGGGACCTCGGGTGACGCGATCGGCATTTTGATCAATTCCGATTTGAAATCAGGAGACGCCCTTTACGGCATTGGTACGCCTAACAGCTTCAACCTGAACAGTGTTGTGGATAGCGTGAACGTATCCGGATCCATTAACAATACCTCCATGGCCGGCACCTTGACCACCAGCGGGCATGCCGTCACTTTTGCGGCCAACCTGGTTTTTACCTATGCCGGCAGCATTTACGATGGCCTTTGGGTGACCAGCCTGAATAAGTACTTGATCTATGTTACAATAGGATCTTCGGCAGGAAACCAGACCATTGTTCTTGATCTGGGCTTTGCCGGCGGCGCCCTCACCTATGAAGTCTACATCGGGGCCTACCAAAATCTCAACTTTGCCGGGGCCCCTTTGAATCCCTCATCCCCCATTCTGTCCTTAACTTTTACCGCGGCCAACCAGGCCAACGGCAAGTATACCACTGTCTCTTTGCCTCCTAAAGTAACTAATTTTACAGCTAATCTGGTTTTCAAAACAGCCAATTAAGGCCTTTTAACCGTTACCCGTTCCCGCATGGGCCCGTTGTAATCCCCTGCGGGAATGATTTTTTTACCCTTAATTGGGTGGGTGATAAAATGGCGTCTTATCAGCAAGTAGAGTCATTGGAATCGGCTTTCGGTCAACAATCCAGGCCCTTGATTGAAGTGCTGGAAAGAATTAGTAAACAAGTAAAGGATGATTTATCTGGTGAATTGGCCACTAAATCCGATTTTGCCGAATTTAGGGAAGTCACTAAAGTAGACTTTGCCGAGCTTAAAGTGGAAATTGCCGTCATTAAGGTAAGCATCAACACATTAAGAGAAATGACCAAAAGAGACGTTGAGGCACTTGAAGGAAAGATTGATACCTTAAACGCCGAGTTGAAGGGTCAGATAACCCAGTCGGACACCGAGTTTAAAGGCCCAGATAGCGCAGTCGGACGCTGAGTCGAAGGGCCAGATAAGAACACTAGACACCGAGTTAAAGGGCGAGCTAAAATCTATCAGTCTCCTGATGAAGACTTTAATCGGCCTGGTTATCTTCGGGATAAGCTTCTTCAGTCCCGTCGGAGTGAAATTGGTGGAGTTTGCTCTTAAGATGATAAAATAATGCATAGAAGCTGCAATTAGTCTGAAAATGATTACAGACGAGCAGTTAACTCTTTGATACTATATTCTCCATACCTTTTAACCAGCGTCTTTTTGTTGCCAATGGCTACCATGGTGTCTGAGTAGGTGATATGGTCACCCGAGAAAGTTTACATATGAAAAGGCTGGCTGAGCTTGTGTCCAATGGAGAAGACAGAATCATTCAGATTCTGCACCGTTACACTCTCAACAGAGGTTATGCCAAATACAGTTCAACCCTCGAAGAAGCTTGGAGAATGTCAGTTCGGGCTCTATCTTCTCTTCTTATCAGTGCCTGTGACACATGGAATGAACCGCCCGAGCTCACACCGGATGAAGACTATGAGCAAGACCCAATAGCGGAATTTGGGATCATTGAGGCTCAAAGACACCGTGAGCGGGGCATAAGTATCGTCATGTTCCTGGGGTTGTTGAAATACTACCGCCAATCTTATTGAAATCATGAGCAATTCCTCCTGCCAGGGTGCCAATGGTTTCAAGCTTCTTGGATCTCAGAAGTTCTTGTTCCATTTTCCTGCGTTCGGTTATATCCTCAAGGAACCCCTCCAATGAAAATGTTTGATCGGATTTTGAGGACATTTTTCGATAA
>JADFYC010000201.1:0-4950 GCA_015233295.1 Deltaproteobacteria bacterium
GGGAACAACGGCGGGCCTATCTCCTGGCGCTCCGAAAATATGATGCCCTGGCCGGAACGCCGCGACCCGGTCAAGGACTTCTCCCCATAACCGACGATCTACATGATCTTAAGGCACTGTGTGGGGAGTCTTGGGAAGAATCTTTAGAGTTGGTGGATCAGGCCCGGAAAGCCCAGGCCAAGCGGGCTAAGCGGATATCTGGAGCTTAGATGTGGTGCCTGCAGGTAGCCTGGTCGCGATGCCGCCGAGGTAGGGATTATCTCACGCCGACAGGTCTCACTAATACCTGTGACATCTTGGCTCAGAAATTCAAAATGTCAATTCAATCTATAACCTCTGTTCGTTTAATAAGCGATGGTTTAAAGGTGGAGTGAAGAATGAAATCCGACTTTCAAAAATACCAAGAATTTTGGGAAGGCGAAGCTCAGAAAAACAAGGATGCGGACCAACTTTATCTGGCTGTTGGATCACATGACCCGGAACATGACGATATTGTTGGTAAAATTTTGATAACCGGCGTAAAAAATAATGGGTTATTACCACCTCATAAAATACTGGACATCGGTTGTGGCAACGGACGATTGGCCGAAAAACTAACGGACTATTTGTCCGAAGAAGGGGAATACTTCGGCTTCGACATCTCAGCCACGCTAGTTGAAGCGGCCAAAGCCAGGATTACGGCGCCTAACTTCCATTTTAGCCTAAGCGATGGAGAAACATTTCCCTTTCCCGATAATCATTTTGATTTTATCGTATTATTTTCCGTGTTTACCCACCTTCATGCCCCGACCATTTCTTCCTTTTTGAAAGAAATACATAGATTATTAAAGAACACCGGTGTTTGTCTGGCCACAGTGATCATTAATAACGATATTGACCAAGACGCCGGAGATATCCAGCGGATGAAGCATAACTACTCGTATATCGAAAGCCTCGTTTTAGAGCAAGGATTAGTGGTGGATTCGGTTCAGCAAAAATGGCCGCAAGGGAGCGCCGAACCGGCACCGGTGCTTGCTCCTGATCCTGAAGGCAGTCAATCATGCTTGAAGATTGTCAAGCCGGATTTCCCCAATCGAACCAGGGTAACCCACAAGATTGTCCGGTCAGACGGCCCCAGTACAAATTGGTTCACCCCTTCAAGCCTTCTTCAAAACCAGAAACTGTTGAAAATCCGGCTTCGCCTCGGTCGCCTTTATCGGAATTTGCTGTATTCCTTGGGGGGTGACTTCGGATTCGGCTTCTTAGCCGGCCCCAAATTGACCGATGGCGTTTGGAAGGATCACCCCATCACGACTCATCTGGTTATCCAAACCTACGAGAACGGTGCGACCTATGTCTTCAACTCATCCGACGGGAGCAATTTCGTGATTTACCAGGTTACCGCGACCAGCGAATTCCTCATGGAGGGCTTTGATATCTACGGTTATAAATTAAAGAAAATAAGTATCTTAATCACGGCCCCGACCGCGGCTAAGGTGACTTTTACAGATTGCGCCAGCAAGGAAACAAAGTCGGTACATATGAATAAGTATTTAGGCGTCAGGTAACTTCTCCCGATCGTTATCACTAATCCGTGACTACTTTGGCAAGTTGGGGCCGGGAGTAGTCACGGATTACCCATGCCCGACAAAATTGGTTTGGCTAGCCATGGCCAAATTCCCTTGTTTCTTAATTACACCATAAAAACCCAAAATCTTTTCACTTTGAGGATGTCGCCATGTCCCGTCGGATGGCTATGTCAGGAGCAATTGCCCTAGTTCCACTAGCCGCGACGATCATCCTGACAATCTGTTATTACGTTAATGTCCCTCAATGGGACCAATGGGATACGGCTGTGATTCTGGCCAAGAAGGCCGCCGGGGACCTCTCCTGGCGTGACTTATGGGCCCTTCATAATGAACACCGGTTGCTGTTTCCCAGACTCCTCATGCTCTTGCTCGGCCATTTGTCAGGCTGGAACATCGCCTGGGAACTGACTTTGAACATCGGCCTGGCTCTGGCCACCTTAATAATCATCATGTACCTGCTTACGATAACGAAGCAGTTCGTCAAGCGGCTTGATATCTTACTCCTGCTACCCATCATGTCTTTTCTTATCTTCTCCTTCACTCAGGCGGAAAACTGGCTATGGGGCTGGCAGATCGCCATGTTTCTAAACGTCGCGGCCGCCTGTCTGGGCTTTGTGGCCCTGGCGAAAGCAACCTCAAGTTGGGTATATTACTCCCTGGCTATTGTTAGCGGTGTTGTCGCCTCGTATTCCTTTGCCACCGGATTACTCTATTGGCCAATCGGGTGCCTCTGTCTTTGGTTCGGCAAATCGTCTTCGCCCAGGGAGCGACTGGTCCGCGTCGGGTTATGGATAGCCCTAAGCGTTCTGGTCGCGATCTTATATATTCACGGATACACCAAAGCCCAAAACCAATCCGCCGTCGGTTACGGCCTCCATCACCCACTGGAATTTATTTTACACGCCCTGGCCTTTCTCGGCGCCCCCCTGGCTAATTATCGGGTCGGATTTGCCGTAGCCTTTGGGACCATTGGTCTCGTGATCTTTTTTTATGCCGGCTCACAGGTGTGGCAAAGGTTTCATGATCGGCTGGAATTAGTCGCACCCTACCTTTGTTTAGGCGCCTATGCCGTAATGGCGGCGCTGCTGACTACGGTGGGCCGGGTCGGTTTGGGGTTGAACCAGGCCCTGGTCCTCCGGTACATAACTTTTTCGAATCTGCTTTGGATCTCAGACGTTATTTTAATATTCTTAGTTGTGGCTACAGATTCCGCCAGGACGAATTCCAAGGATAGATCAATATTACCTCGCCTGGTTATCTATGGCCTGGGCGTCATCACGATATTTTCCCTGGTCCAGTCGTATCGTCGGGCCATCGACTATGCCGATGACCTGCACCGCCGCTTAGATGCGGCCAAACAGCACGTTCTAGCTCACTATCCAGGTCCGATGGATGAAAAAATAGTCCTGGCCCTGCACCCGTACATTAATTTTCTGACCATTTTCTTGCGTGTTTTAAAGGATAACAATCTTTCTTTTTTTGCCAAACAAAAGACAGTGCATGATCAAAGACGCCGGGAAATAGCCTCACCACGTCCCGAGAGCACATTAGCAAATAGGGACGGACTATGGCGGACTTCAACAAATAGCAGCATTTTTCTGCAAAGTTACAGCAACGACAAAGCATTCTGTCTAGCTAAATTTGTCGATGGGAGGATTATGGCCTTTTGGGGCGTTTATTCCGATGGCCAAAACCTTGATGCCGGTTATATTTATACTCCTGAGTCCGATTATTGCCTCCAAATCCAGTTCTTCTCCTTACATGAAGCCACGGTGTATTTAGCCGACCGGACCAACGGCCGGATAGAGTCTTTTACGTTATGCCGAGAATCACCAGCTGCGCTTAACGCCGCCACCGACGGGATGTGGCAAGCCGGTTCAAAACGTCTGCCGCGCATATGGTTGCAGCATTACCTGGAGAGTGGCTCACTCATGATCCTCACCTTGGATGATCGCACCTATGAAGTTTTCTATCAAGACACAGAGGACGGTAGTAGCTTTCGGGGGCGGGGCGTTTATCCCAATCCTGATATCGAAATCACCTTCACATGTAGCGACCACGAACATGGAGAATTATTAAGTAACCCGGCCCCAGGATCAAAAAAATCGTGGGGAATGACTCGAAGTTTGGCGGCTCGGACAACGCCTTGAACAAATCGGATAGAAACATTATCTTTATATAGGTCAAGCGGCGCGTGGCAGTATTAGGTCGCGCAGGAAGCAACAAGAACACCATAGGCCCTTGCCTTGGTTGGCGCCAACCGGCTGCTCATGGGTGCCAACCAAGTCACCATAAAATTAATATCTAATCGTTATTACAAATAAAAAGTATCGGCACGTTTTTTGTATAAGTCTGTCTATCTCCACCTCGGCTTGTGCTTTAATCGAATGGTCAATCCGTCACAATTGTTCTTAAAGAAGTTCGACATGAGAAGTTGCCGTTATCTCATGAGCACTGTGCCGGCTGTCGTTATCAATAGTTTCAGGATTCGTGACGCCCAACGTTTCCCATGCCTATCAATGGACTTCCAACGGCCCCTATGGCGGCAACATTAATCCTCTGGTGATGGAGTCGGCCGGGATGATCTATGCCGGAATACAAGACGGGGTGTTTAAAACGACTAACGGCGGGACGATGTGGACTCAACCCACTAATAAGGCGACGGTAATGTACTAAAATGATTTTTTAGCCGAAATATGATGGCCGACGCCTTTTCTTTTGATGTTAGTCAAAAACGTACGGTTTAACTTAATTTTAAGGAGACAGCAAAATGAACCATCTAAAAAAAGTAATTATGCTAACCAGTCTTCTAGCTGTGTTGTGGGTTGTTCCGGCTCTAGGCGAGGCTGGCTGGACGGGCATGCCCAGCCCTACATCCAAAATTCTTCGAGGCGTTTGGGGGAGTTCAGGAACGGATGTCTTTGCCGTCGGAGATGACGGAGTCATCCTGCACTATAACGGATCCGGTTGGGATATGTCTTCCCGCAGTCTCTATCAATTCTCAGGGGTCTGGGGTAGCTCCGGCACAGGTGTCTTGGCTGTGGGAACCATGTTGTCATCCGGCACGGTCTTGCGTTATGACGGCTCCACCTGGTCGAAAATGACCAGTTGGGGATACCCTCTAAGCAGCATTTGGGGCAGTTCGGCAACGGATATCTTTGCCGGAGGATTCAATACTATCCTGCATTATAATGGATCCAATTGGACAAATATGTACGACAGCAGCCAATCTAACGACTACTTCCTCAGCGTTTGGGGCAGTTCCGGCACTGATGTCTTTGCCGCAGGGGCTCGCTCCGTCCAACACTACAATGGTACCGCTTGGACGGCAATGTCCATCCCCACTTCCAATACTCTCCGTGGCCTTTGGGGTAGTTCCGGG
>JADFYC010000201.1:5021-6616 GCA_015233295.1 Deltaproteobacteria bacterium
GCACTTCCCGGAAACGACGGCATCTGGCGCAGCACCGGCGGCGGCCCGGTTCTCTATTATCAGACATATTCCAACAACAGCGCCATCTGTATAGTTTCGTCCGACGGAAAGAATATTATCGCCGCGTACGCGGCTAAAGTTGAAAACGGTATTTTTGACGGGTTGGATATAGGCAACGGAGGTAAGAAATATCGCATCAAGATAGAGTTCACCCCCCCAGAGTTCTCCTCCCCTTTTAAGGCCTTTTTCACCTTGTACGATCTGACGACCGGGATAACTACTGGGTACACCCTATCTAGGAATCCTACTGAGATAGCTCAACCCCTGGCGGATGAGGACGGTATCTGGAGAAGTTCTCCCGATGACGGCCAAAGATTCTACCTGCAATTTTACAAAAACGGAGGCGGTCTGCTACTTCGCAGCAACGACGCCTTAACCTGTGAGGTCTTCTGGGATCCCGCACCGACCGCCACAAAGTTCCAGGGACAGGACATCTACTCCCCGCATCAAGCCTCGGCTGAGTTCACTTTGACCTCCGCCATCAGCGGCCAGGTGGTCAGAACTCCGGTGTCAGGATCAGCTCAAATCTGGCCGGTGAGCAGTTTCAGCCGGGCCATTTCCGGTCTTACGGCGAGTAGCCTCTCTGGAATTTGGGGGAGTTCCGGTACTGACATCTTTGCCGTGGGTACCAGTGGCACAATCATGCATTATGACGGCAATCTATGGACCGCCATGACGAGCAATACGACCAAAACACTCCTGAGCGTTTGGGGTAGTTCAAGCACCGACGTATTTGCAGTGGGGGAGGACGGGGTTATCATGCATTACACATCGAAGTAATGAGGGAAAAAACGCATTGAACCGGAATGACTTACTAACCATCTGATCTACAAACACCAAAGGGGCCGATTTCGGCCCCTCTGGTGTGTTATATCCAATTCCGAGCTGGATTATTCCAATATCTTACCAGCCGCGCATCAGGTAATCGTGGATGGAGTTGGCGGCCAGGCGGCCGGCGCCCATGGCCAGGATAACGGTGGCGGAACCGGTCACAATGTCGCCTCCGGCCCAAACCCCTTTCAAGGCCGTCTTCCCGGTCTTGGGATCAGCGTCGATATAGCCCCACTTATTTAAGGCGATGCCCGGCGTGGATGAGGTCAGCAACGGATTTGGTCCAGCGCCCACCGCTATCACGGCCAGGTCACAATCAATAGTAAATTCGGATCCCTTAATTATGACAGGGCGCCGCCGGCCGGAAGCATCCGGCTCACCCAGTTCCATCCGTTGACATTCCATGGCGGTCACCCGGCCCTTGTCGTTGGCCAGGAACTTGGTCGGAGCCGTCAGAAACTGGAATTGCACTCCTTCCTCTTCGGCATGATGGACTTCCGCAGCCCTGGCCGGCATTTCATCTCGCGACCGGCGATAAACGATGTGGACCTTATCCGCGCCCAAACGCAGGGCCGTCCGGGCCGAATCCATGGCCACATTGCCGCCGCCCAGGACGACCACCTGCTTACCGATAACCACGGGGGTGTCATATTTGGGGAAGAGATAGGCCTTCATCAAGTTGGATCGGGTCAGGTACTCATTGG
>JADFYC010000202.1 GCA_015233295.1 Deltaproteobacteria bacterium
CCCGTAACCCGCAAAAATCAATAACCGAAATCCACGGGAATGGTGAGAGCCGGATGGGTCAGACGGAGCCGGGCCAGGCGGGTCGGATCCAAATGTTGCAGGTAAGCCGGACGATCGGGCAGACCAAACACCCATTCCCGATACCAGGCTTGTGCGGCCGCCCGGTCTTTGGTGGCTTGGGCATATTCGATGTAGTAATCGTCGTCGTGGCCGTAGAAGCCGTAGACCGAGGAAGGATGAGCGCCCCAGGGGACCAGGGCCACGGCGGACACCAGGAATTCGGGGATAAAGGTCCGATTCGGGTCGGACCGGATAAGCTCCGTGGGGACGATCTCTTCCGTGGTGAGTAAAACCCGGTCCGCCGCCGCGGCCGCGTCTAAACTTACCCCGGAACTACCCCAGAAATGGGCATTCCCGCGGCTGTCGCAACGCTGAACGTGAAGGATGGTCAAGTCCGGCCTAATGGCCCGGACAGCCAGGTGGCGTTCCCCGGTAAAAGGACAAATCAATTCCCGGAATATGTCCTGATTCAAGGAGATATCCGAGCCGAACAGGGAGCGGGTCACGGCAAATTCGGTTCCGGCCGCTCCGGCAGCCAGGGCCAGGGCCAGGGAATAGTTGGAGTGGTCCAGTACCTCGATGGACCTGGGGTGGCCTTGCTCCACCGCCCGGCGAAAGTTGTATCCGGCACCGGACGTGACGTTGCCCACCCAGGCGGCGATGACTCGGGCCACGCGGCCCGCTCCGATCAGTTGGTCGAACAAGATGTCGGAAATGGGACCAATCAAAGTCAGGTCTTTTTTTCCCTGGCGAATAATCTCGTGTCCGGCGGCAAAGGGAATCATCCCCTCCAGGGCCGTGCCCAGGGCCAGGCTCATGCCGTCGGTGGTCAACTGCCGGATAGCCAAATCTAAAGGCATGATTTTTGATGCACTCATGGGCGCCTTTCCATGATCGTGGCGAATCAGAATAGAATAATTAGATCACATTACGGGACAAAACCTTCAATGCATGACGATTACGAAGATTCCTCAAATTCATCCGGACGGCCGCGCCTTAGGACTTCTCTTTTTTGTCCTTGGCCGACTGCTGCCGGGCCTGTTCTTTCTTGACCGACCAGCGCTTGAGAAAACCGACTACCCCTACATCCGATTTTCCCGCGTCTTCGGGCTCATCTTTTGTCGGCGATTCTTTGATGCCGGCGCCTGCTTTGCCGTCTACGGCGGCCTTCAGGCAGCCCTTGAGGCTGGGGCAACCGCGGCATTCGAGGGTGACCATGCGCAGTCCCACATGAGTCATGGGGAAAACACGTTCAAGTTGTCCGAAACAATCTGGTTGATCCATAGGCCGTCACTAGAGAATGATTTCACAGGTTAGTCACAGCGAGACACCACCTGTGGTTAAGTAATTAGAGTTGATCGGATTACAGTCTTTCCATTTCCCTTGCCGGATGAACTTCGCGCTCAAAACACTTGCAAATATTGATGGTCGGGTTATACTTGGCCGACTTATTGTTGCGTCCGTCGCTCTGGGGCCGTGGATCAATGTCGTTGAATTAAGGCAGGGCCTGACCATCTTCGGATGTGATAAGATTCCTCACATTCGTTCGGAATGACAAATTTACATCGTCATTCCAGAAGGTCTACTTCTCTGTCATTTCGAGCGAAGCGAGAAATCTTAACGTCGCATTCTTAATTCAACAGCCCTGGAGCGTGGGTGCAGCTAATCGACTTAATCCGACAACGAGAGATAATCCGACCATGACGGAAAACATAAACGAAGAAGTCTGGTATTGGTCCCTTAAGATCGGGGATGCCTGCCGGATTGCCGATGACTTTATTCAGCAGGGGGAGATCGACCCGGCGTTCATTCACTTGCTGGGTTATGACGAGTGGCCCACCCGGATGGGCGTGATGGTCGTGTTGGAGGACATCTTTGACCGCCAACCCGACTTGATTCCCGGGATCATCCCAGGGGTTACGGCCATGCTGTCCCACGCCGAAGAGAACGTCCGGGGGGATGCCGCCTGTCTGTTGGGCATGGTGGGCGATGAGACCATTGCTCTGGAGCTGGAAAACATGCTGGCTGCGGCCGGTCCGGAACTTCGGGAAGTGATTGGCGATGCTCTCCAAATGATTCGGGACCGGGATAGGAAACAACCGGCCCGAGACTCCCGGCCTGCCTCCAACGAGGCGATGTAGATCACTTAGGCGCCGTCACCACTCAGGCTGATTTCATCTATCAAGAGGCTGGGGGCGCCTTCATGGCCATAAAAACGCAGGTCATTGCCGACTACCCCGATTTTCCCAAAGAGATCGATCACATTCCCGGAGATGGCCGCCCCCCGGACCGGAAACGACCTGGTCCCGCCCTCGACCCAGTATCCGGAACACCCGACCGAGAAATCTCCGGAAATGGGATCAGCCGTATGGATACCCATCAATTCTTCCACCACCAGGCCTTCATGCATCTGACTGACCAGGCTGTCAAAAGCAGTGGCCCCAGGTTTAATATACAAATTGGAGACGGACACGAAGGGTGGGGTCTTGAAGTCGCCTCGATTGGCATTCCCGGTGGACATGCCCCCGGCCCGGGTGGCCCAATAGGTATCATAAAGAAATGAGGTCAGCCGGCCGTTTTCCACTAATCGGGTTTCCCGGCACGGGACGCCTTCGTCGTCAAAGGCCGCACTGGCCACCCCGCCGGGATACAACCCGTCGTCGATGATGGTCAATTGCGGCGAAAAGACCAGGTCGCCCATCCGGTCCTTAAGCAAAGATTTTCCCTTGGACACGTTATCTCCCCTGAAAGAGGCGGCCAGGACTCCCAAAATCTCCACGACGACCTGATTGGTAAAGATGACCGGACACTTACGGGAACTCAAGGATCTTCCGCCCAAACTGTCCAGGGCGCGCTGAGCGGCACAGCGGGCTACCCCGGCCGGATCCAGTCGGTCGGCCCGGCGTTCGGCCTGGTAATCCCAGCCCATCTCGGACCCGGATTCGTCCGCGGCCAGGGTGGTCACACTCACGGAGACCGCGGTCCCCTGTTGGGTGGCCCGGAGCCCGGTGGAATTGGCCAGCGTCACCGTGAACATGGACTCGCGATACTGGGCGGAACGGACCTTCTTGATCCGGGGATCAACGGCCAGAGCTTCGGATTCCAGGGTCTTGGCCCGGGCCACCTTGACTTCCCGAGGTTCATCGGCCAGGGTGGCATCGAACCCGGCCACTTCGGGATAGCCGGTCGCGGGTGGGGCCGGGAAAGACACGGCCTTATCCTCAGTCGCCGATTGAGCCACCCCAATGGCGTCGGCCACCATGGTCCGGGCCAGGGCCTCGGTGAACCCGCCTAAGTAGGCGAATCCCGGTCTACGCTGCTGCAAGATGCGCAGGGCCACGCCCAGGTAATCAGAATCTTTAAATAGCTCGATCTCACCCTCTTTGATGCCGACAACAAAGGACGATCCCCGGCTGATGAAAATCTCGTGGGCGTCCACCTGGGCCGCCACCAGCCCGGAAATAAGCTCGATAATTGTTTCGTCAGTCATACACATACATTGCCTTTCCTGTTGGCCGGGTCGAATAATCGGCCGTGACCGGCCTTATGTCAAAATTTACCACCTAAAATATCTCAGTTCTCGAACAAAAGAAACAAAAAAACAGCGCGGGTGGTTCCGGCTCTGTATGGAGCAACGAGATGGCCCAGCCAGACTACCGGATTTCCCTTGCCAATTAAGGCGCATTGGGTTAGAATAAAGCCTGTCAATTGCTTTGAGTACCTTATTTAATCAAGGAGTTAGTATGGAGACCGTGATCCTGAAACTTTCTCACGACAGTTTAGAGGCAGTCAAGGAATTCTTGAAGACCCTACCGCCGGGAGAATTCCAACTCATTTTGGAAGATCCACAACATAGCGATATTCCTTATGTCTCTGATGAAGAGCAGGCAGAAATTGAGGAGCTTCTGAAGGACCCGGACTGCCACATCGTCTCTTCGAGAGAAAAGGTATTTGTCGAGATCGCTAACCCGCCCCAATGAGGAGATAATGGTCAACCGTCATTTAGGCTTGCTGTTCTCGGTTATTCTGCTTGGATCAATGGCGATGGACATTGCCGGACTGCGACCGGCCCACGGCCAATCAGAGGCTACCGGCACTCCGGCAATAACCACTTCGGCCTCCCAACCCACGGGAAATCCAGCCTCCGGCCAGGACCGGCCCTTAAAAAAGCTGTCCTTTATCCCGCAGTGGGTGCCCCAGGCCCAATTCGCCGGATACTACGTGGCCAAAGAGGTGGGCATCTATCAGAAGTACGGCCTGGATGTGACCATCATCAACGGTGGCCCCCAGCGGCAAACCTCCGACTATCTGGTCAACCACCGGGCCGACGTGGTTATGTTGTGGTTGGCCCCGGCCATCGAGATGCGGGCCACCGGGGTCAAGCTCATGAATATGGCCCAGATGTCCCAACGCTCGGCCTTGATGCTGGTGGCCAAAAAAGCCCGGGGTATCAACACCCCCCAGGACATCAACGGCAAGAAAGTGGGGCTGTGGGATCCCGTTTTTCAGATTCAACCTAAAGCCTTTCTTAAAAAATACCATCTTGACGTGACCACCGTCCGTCAGTCCTATTCGGTCAATCTGTTTTTGCGGGATGGAGTGGATGTAGCCTCGGCCATGTGGTATAATGAATACCACACCATCCTGAACAGCGGCTTGAATCCCGATGAATTAACCACCTTCTTCTTTTACGACCACGGGCTCAACTTTCCAGAAGACGGACTATATGCTCTGGAAGATACCTGTAATAAGGACCCAGGGTCATTCGCCGCGTTTGTCGCCGCGTCCATTGCGGGCTGGCGGTACGCCTTCGACCATCCCAATGAGGCGCTGGATATCATCATGGCCAATCTGGAGAAGGAACACATCCCGGCCACGCGGATCCACCAGACCTGGATGCTGAACCGGATGAAGGAATTGATGACTCCGCGGGACGCCCAGACTCCCATGGGGGAACTGCTGCCGGAGGATTATTATCGGGTGGCGGCAGAGCTGAAGCACATCGGCATGATCAAAGAAATCCCGGACTTCCACTCATTCTATCGAAAGAGTCTTGGCCATGATCAAAAATAGGGGCCTGGCGGGCAAACTCATCTTGTTGATTTTGAGCAGTATGCTGGTCATCTTCGGGGGCATATTCGGGTATAACTACTTCCTGTCCCGGCAAATCATCACCGAGAAGATTAGAGAGCAGGTGTCCACGCTGCTGGAGGCCACGGTTCGCCGGATAGATTTGGCCTTGCTGCCCGTGGAGAAGGTGCCGGAAAACCTGGCCTGCTATCTGGAGACCATGTCCTTTGAGAGCGGCGAAACAATCAAGCTGATAAAGTCGGTGGTGGTCGGCAACCCCGATGTTTACGGGGTCGGCATTGCCTTCGAACCCCATGCCTCGGGATTGGAGGCGACCCATTACTGTCCATATTTTTACCGCAGCGGCGGCAAGATCGAATTCACCTACGTCCCTTACGACTATTTCTTCTGGGATTGGTATCAGATTCCAAAGGAACTGGGGCAACCGGCCTGGAGCGAACCATACTATGACGAGGGCGGCGGCAATATCTTGATGACCACCTACTCCGTCCCCTTCTACCAAAATATTAACGGCAAAAAAAGGCTCATCGGCGTTGTCGCCACAGATATTTCATTGGAATGGCTGACAAAAATTGTGTCTTCCATCAAGATCGGGAATACCGGGTACGGATTTTTGATTACCCGTAACGGAACCTTTGTGACTTATCCCTACAAACGTTTGATGATGAATTCGACCATCTTTGATTATGCCGAAACCCGGGGCGACGAAAACATGCGCCAGGTCGGCCGGGCCATGATTGCCGGGAAGTCCGGCTCTGCCAAGCTATACAGCCAACGGTTAAAAAAGGATTGCCTGATAGTTTATACCCCACTGACCGCCAACGGCTGGTCGCTGGGCATCGTCTTTCCGATGGACGAATTGCTGGCCGATATTACCCGCCTCAACCAGACGGTGCTGGTGCTGGGAATTATCGGGTTCTGTCTCATCATCGGGGTGATTGTGCTGATCGCCAAGTCGATCACCCGGCCGCTGGAGGCCCTGGTCGGGGCCGCGGAAGAAATCTCCTCCGGCAACCTGGATGCGGACTTACCTCCGGTCAAATCGAAAGATGAAGTGGGCAAGCTGACGGAGTCATTTCAAGCTATGGAGACCTCCCTGAAGCGATATATCAGGGACCTGACCGACACCACCGCGGCTAAGGAACGGATCGAAAGCGAACTGAAAATCGCCCATGATATCCAGATGGGAATCCTACCAAGGATTTTTCCCGCTTTTCCGGAACGGCCCGAATTCGATATCTATGCCACCCTGGTCCCGGCTAAAGAGGTCGGCGGCGATCTCTATGACTACTTTTTTATTGATGATCAGCATCTCTGCTTTACGGTCGGCGACGTTTCCGGAAAAGGTGTCCCGGCCACGAGTAACGCTCTGATCTGGAAAAAACGCAAGCTACGGCCGTTCGAGCTATATATAAAAATTACCTGATTGTCAAGCCAAAATTAGAATTGCTGAGTTCCTG
>JADFYC010000203.1 GCA_015233295.1 Deltaproteobacteria bacterium
CGAAGCATTCAACGACGGATATATCGACTTGCGCCCGGAAGATGTGCCTTCCCATCTGAACTGTGCCTTCGGCAAGCAGTTTCATGGTGAGATGAAGAGACTAAGTGATCATCAGGCTTATCAAAAGGTAAATGAAAATCATCAGAAAGCCCATGAGGCTTTCGTTAAAATCATCATTCTCAAGAAAAACGGGAAAGACAAAGAGGCCGGAGCGGCCTTCAAGGACCTGGAAACAAAGATAAAACCAGAGCTTTTCCATTGGTTGGATGAACTCTGTTATGTCTGATAAAGGGTTGTAGCTTAACCGCGAGAAATAGATGAACATCACCGGCTGCCGTTAGAGCCGGGAGTCAAACAATAAGGAGAGAACACGATGCTACTAAAAGGTAAGGTTTGGCGTTTTGCCGACCATATTGATACAGATTTGATCATCCCAGCCCGTTACTTGAACGTTTCGGATAAGAATATCCTGGCCGGCCATGCTTTTGCCGACTTGCGCCCGGAATTTGCCCGCGAGGTCAAGCCCGGAGACTTCATTGTGTCCGGGATTAACTTCGGTTGCGGCTCGTCGCGAGAGCACGCCCCGTTGGCCCTTAAGGCCGCCGGAATCGCCGCCATTATCGCTCCCAGCTTTGCCCGCATCTTTTACCGCAACTCCTTCAACATCGGCCTGCCTTTGCTGGAATGCGCCGAAGCCTCGGACAAGGTTAAAGAGGGGGACATGCTGGAAGTGGATACACTCCAAGGACGGATTCAAAACCTGACTCAAGGCGGGACCTACCAGTCTCAATCAATTCCGCCTTTCATGCAGCAACTCATCGATGCCGGCGGCCTGGTCAACCAAATCCGTACCCGCGTCCAGGCCCAGGGCCAGCTTAGCCGGTAACCTGATAGGTTAGCCTTAGGATGCTATTACCGTTTTATTCCAGAGCTTCATCCCAATGTTGATGAATTATGGGTACGGATTGGAATCCGCCGGCAATCCGAAACATACAACCCGAAACACGTAACACACAACCTTACACGCAACCCGAAACCCGAAACTGTGATAATTGGAGAACTACATGCTCAGTGACTCGGCCAGAAAAGGATTTGAGCGGGCGCCCCACCGGAGCCTGTTCAGAGCGTTGGGACACACCACAGAGGAGATGAGCCGCCCTCTGATCGGCATCGCCCATGCCCACAGCAGTATTGTTCCAGGACACATGCACCTGAACCAACTCGTGGATGCGGTCAAAGCCGGCATCTACATGGGTGGCGGAGTACCGGCCGACTTTGGCGTTATTGGTGTCTGCGATGGCATCGCCATGAATCATGAGGGGATGAAGTACTCCCTGGTCAGCCGAGAAACAATTGCCGACTCAGTCGAAATCATGGTTCGGGCTCATGCCTTTGACGCCCTGGTCCTGATACCTAACTGCGACAAAATAGTCCCAGGTATGCTCATGGCCGCCGCCCGGTTGAACATCCCGGCTATCATTATCAGCGGGGGACCCATGCTGGCCGGTCGTCATCACGGGCAACCCACTGACCTGGCCAAGGTTTTTGAGGCGGTTGGGACGGTCGGCGCCGGAAAGATGGACTTAGATGAACTCGAAGAGTTGGAGCAAAACGCCTGCCCCACGTGCGGTTCCTGTGCCGGCATGTTTACCGCCAACTCAATGAATTGTTTGACTGAATCATTGGGTATGGCCTTGCCCGGAAATGGCACCATCCCGGCCGTCTATTCCAAACGTCTGGTCCTGGCCAAGCAGACCGGAATGAAGATCATGGAACTCTTGTACAAGGACATCACGCCCGGAAAGATACTGACTCCCGGCAGCCTGGAGAACGCCTTGACGGTGGATATGGCTTTGGGTTGCTCCTCCAACACATTGCTTCACCTGGCCGCCATTGCCCACGAAGCCGGCCTGGAGCTGCAACTTGAGCGGGTGAATACCATTAGCGGCCGGATACCTCGGCTGTGTCACTTAAGCCCGGCCGGACCGTTCCATCTCGAAGACCTGGACGCGGCCGGCGGTGTCTCGGCGGTGATGAAGGAACTTGACCGGCAAAACCTGTTGGATCGCCATTGCTTGACGGTAACCGGCCGGTTGGTCGAAGACAATCTCCAAGGCTCTGCTCCGGCCGACGGAAACGTGATCAAGACATTGGAGTCACCCTATGCCCCGGAAGGCGGCCTGGCCATCTTGTTCGGCAATCTGGCCCCGGATGGATGTGTGGTCAAACAATCAGCCGTGGCTCCTGAAATGCGCCGGCATCGAGGTCCTGCCCGGATTTTCGATTCAGAAGAGGAGGCCACCCAAGCTATTTTAAGCGGCGCCATCGAACCTGGAGACGTGATGGTCATCCGGTATGAAGGTCCCAAGGGGGGCCCGGGAATGCGGGAAATGCTGACCCCCACCGCGGCCATTGCCGGCATGGGTTTGGACGCCAAAGTGGCTTTGCTCACCGATGGCCGGTTTTCCGGGGCCACGCGCGGCGCGTCCATCGGTCATATCTCACCCGAGGCCATGGATGGCGGTGTCATGGCCCTGGTTGAGGAGGATGATGAAATTGAAATTGATATTCCGGCCCGCCTGCTTACTCTCCGGGTAGATGAGGCGGTGTTGGAAACCAGGAGGCAAAACTGGCTACAGCCTCCCCCCAAGGTTACTTCCGGAGTTTTGGGCCGATATGCCAGGTTGGTCGGTTCAGCGGCTCGTGGAGCAGTGTTTAAGGAGGAGTAAAAGTCGTGACAAAAAAATGCGGTGCGGAAATCTTGTTTGAAGTCTTGGTGGACGAAGGGGTGGACACCATCTTTGGCTACCCAGGCGGTGCGGTAATCGATATCTACGACCATATGCCCAACTACCCCATAAAGCATATCCTGACCCGTCATGAGCAGGCGGCCGTCCATGCCGCAGACGGATATGCCCGGACTTCGGGTAAGACCGGGGTCTGCCTGGTCACATCCGGGCCAGGGGCGACCAACACGGTCAGCGGCGTCGCTTCGGCCTATTTGGATAGTATCCCACTGGTGGTCATCACCGGTCAGGTACCATGTCACCTGATTGGCAACGACGCCTTTCAAGAGGTGGATATCGTAGGTATTACCCGACCCTGTACCAAACACAACTATCTGGTGAAACGGGTTGAAGACCTGGCTCGGGTCATCCGGGAGGCCTTCGCCATTGCCGCCTCCGGCCGGCCTGGTCCCGTGTTGATCGATCTACCCAAGGATGTGATGCAGCATAAAATCCCATTTACCATGCCTGGGCCGGCTCATCTCCGAGGTTACAACCCCAACTACCATCCTCATCGTGGTCAACTCCAAAAAGCCGTCAAGCTCATGGTTAAGGCCCACAGGCCGGTTCTCTTCGGCGGAGGCGGGGTCATCCTATCCAAGGCCTCGGCCGAATTCCGCCAATTGGCCGCGCATATGTCTCTCCCAGTTACCACTACACTGATGGGATTGGGCGCCTTTCCAGGGACGGACCCGCTATGGCTGGGCATGTTGGGGATGCACGGCACTTACCCGGCCAATATGTCCGTTGGCGAATGCGATCTGCTCATTGCCGTAGGAGCTCGATTTGATGACCGGGTAACAGGGAAAACAGATGAGTTCGCCCCCCACGCCAAGATCATTCACGTGGACATCGATCCCACTTCCATTCGGAAAAACATCCAGGTGGACGTGCCCATCGTGGGGGACTGCAAGCTTACTCTGCAGGCGCTCAATGAGTTGCTGGCCGAAGAAGATGTCACCGAATCGAAGGCCAATCGGGATGACTGGCTCCATCAGATAAAGACCTGGAAGGAGGCCTCTCCGCTCAGATACCGACAGGATGACCAGGTTATCAAGCCGCAATACGTGGTGGAAAAGCTATATGAGCTCACCCAGGGAAAGGCCATCATCACCACTGAAGTGGGCCAGAACCAGATGTGGGCCGCCCAATTCTACCATTTTGATAAACCCAACACCTTTGTCACTTCCGGGGGCCTGGGCTGCATGGGATTCGGTTTTCCGGCCGCGATCGGCGCGCAGACGGCCTGCCCCGACCGGGTGGTCATCGATATCGCCGGCGACGGCAGTATCCAGATGAATATTCAGGAACTGGCCACGGCGGTGGAAAACAAGTTGCCCGTCAAGATCGCCATTTTAAACAACCGTTATTTGGGCATGGTCCGTCAATGGCAGGAGCTGTTTAAAGACCGTCGTTACGTTTGCACCAACATGGAGGGCGCTCCTGATTTTGTCCTCCTGGCCGAGGCCTACGGAGCAGTGGGCTTGCGCGCGACTCGACCCGACGAAGTGGAAGATGTTATCAAAAAGGCCCTGGATACACCCCAAACGGTGATCATGGACTTTGTCGTCGATCGCGAAGAATGTGTTTACCCCATGGTCGCGGCCGGTGATCCGATCACCAAGATGCTGCTGGTCTAACCCGACGCTGTACCATCATCTACCCCACAAACAAATTCGCCCCATTTTCCCGCACGTCTTTGACGTCTGGGGCAGGCTAACCACCTGCCTCGGGTGTCACCGTGCCGGCGCGACTTTGCCCAGGCCCCAAAGAAAAACCCCCGCCTGGCTGATCTGCCGGGCAGGGTCCTAAGATTACAACATCATGGATAAAAAAACATATTTCAACGGTCAGGCGGATTAATTATGGCAGATATCTCTTCTTTTAACTTAGGTAGCGTGTCTCTCGCCGTTTTCCATAATATGACGTAATCTATCCCGAAATATTCGTGGATCAGTTTATCTCTCATTCCAGCGATTTTCTTCCAGGGTATAGATGTGTTTTGATCCTTTATTGATTTGGGAAGATGCTTTACTGCCTCACCAATGACTTCAAAGCTTCTGATTACGGCGTTTAACGTTTTGCCGTCATTCAGAAACTCTTCATAGGTCATTGTCCCGATAAAAAAATCAACTTGATCTATTGAATTTAAAATATCATTAAAATAATCCTGATATTCACGTTGGGTCATAGATAGACAACTTCTTCAAGAATGTGCTTCCCGATGTGGGGTTTCAATGCGTTCTTCGTTACCAGGTCCACTTTTGCACCTAATAGCGTTTGAAGGAATTCTTCCAAGTCGAGAAAATGAAAGAAATCCACCGGTTCAGTAAATTCCACCAACATGTCAATGTCGCTTCGTTTTTTTTGTTTTCCTTTAACCACGGAACCAAAAACGCCTATCTTGCCCACCTTGTATTGCGTAGCTAGGGTTTCCAGATGTGATGATAGGATTTCTTGTATTTCCGGTAAATTCTTCATTTCTTATGCCGATCAGGCCAACGAACCGATTTTGCTTAATCAAAACAATAGGTCGAATAAGATCACGATGATTTCTCTTTAGATCATTTAGGGGGATAAATTGACCTCTAAAAGCTACTCCCCAGACAGACGAACCCGGCCGCCAACTATCTCTTCAAGAGGCCCAAACAGGTTCCATATTGGCTGCTACCGGATGAATGAAATAGTACAACTTAGACCCATGAAAATTGATTTTGGGGCACTCATCACCGGTCATCTTTTTCACCATGGCGGTCGGGTTTCCCCACAATGTCAGCCGGTTCCTGGGGATGAAAAGCATGAGCAAGAAAGAGTTCATCACCCTGTGCTTCGTGGTCTGGTTGACGGCCGGGGTTCCGATCATGCTGGATTGCTCCAGCAACGGTCTGGTGGCCAGGATGATCTTCGGCAAGAACCTGCTGGCCAATAAGCAATGGGGAGCCGATCTGGCCGCGCCCATGCTCTCGTGGGCCGTTGGCGGACCGGGCCTGCTGGCCGCCTATCTGACCGGACTTGTCGGGGCGGCCTTGGGGACGTTGTCGGCCATGGTCTTCATCATGAGCGCCAACGTGACCCGTGACATCGTCAAATTGCTTCGGCCTCAGACTACCGACAAAACCATGCTGATGATGGGCTATTTCTTAATCGCCCTCTTTCTTTTCCTGCCCTTCATCTGGACGCTCAACAAGCCGCCGGAGCTGCTGGCCATCTTCATGGGACTTTCGGCCATGGGCCTGGGCGCCATCTTCTTCTTTGTCACCGTGGTATCTTATTACTGGAAACGGGCCACCAAATGGGGCGCCATTTGCACGGTTATTTTCGGCACCATCGCCACCCTCTACGGTGGTTGGGCCGTGCTGCACAAGAAGATATTGGGCATGGGAACGATGGAATGGATCCTGGTGGCGGGTTGCGGGATTCTCTATTTTGGAGTCAGCCTGTGCACTCAACCGCCGTCTAAAGAGCTTATCACAAAATTATTCCCGGAGAAGCAGTCAGCTTAAGCTTAATGCAACGACTTTGTAATTTTAAGACCCTGCCCGGCAGATCAGCCAGGCGGGGGTTTTTTCTTGTGCGTGTCCGACGGGTTCTCTTTCCCAGCGAAGCGCCACCCTGAGATTGATGAGTTCTGGTTTTTCTCTTGACTAGAATCCCTTACTGTGTTCTTATTACACCAACTTTGGTTTTGCCTTTAGCCAAATGAATTCGGAGACCCGGTGATGAGTGCCCCAAAATCAATTTTCATGGGTCTAAGTTGTACTATTTCATTCATCCGGTAGCAGCCAATATGGAACCTGTTTGGGCCTCTTGAAGAGATAG
>JADFYC010000204.1 GCA_015233295.1 Deltaproteobacteria bacterium
ATTGCATCATGTGATGGTTAACCGGTTTCTTGAGGTGCTCGCACTGGAATCCGTTTCCACGTCTAAGAAAAAAATCCAAGGCTTTTTGTCGGAGCAATTCCTGGTTCCGAACCTGAAGACCAATTCAGCCGAATTGGAACTAGACGCAGCACGGTATATTTTAGAAGACGCCGCCCCTTTATTTGAACAATTAGATCAGGAAGAACGAACCAAATATCGAGCCTTGACGGCCTGGTTGCAGAAAGTCGCCGCCCCATTGGAGCAACCACCTATTTACAAGCATCTGAACATTCCGGCATCAGAGGCGCCCTCATTGGTTGATCAGCTTGATGAGCTAATGGAGATGCCCGAATTCTTCCTGATAACGATAAAACTGGATATCGCCTCGTTGGTGGATAAGGTTGAGGAACTGTCTCGTTCCCCTCTCCATCTTTCGCCGGAAATAGAAAAAGAAAGGTTTCAAGACCTGATATCTGAAGCTGCTACGGAAATATTCCAACCCGAACTGATTTCCGGTCTGCGGGCCTACCTCGAAACACTGGCCTATTATCTTTTCCGCCTGGGTCGGCAAAAAGAGGCGGAGATTACATTAGCCCTGGCCATGGGACTGAATGATAACGACGCTGATTCTCCTTTGGCCGTGGCCACGCGAAAAAATCTGGTAATCATGTCCTTGGACCTTCAAATGGAGTTGCGGCAAGAAGACCAAGGCTCAGATATTGATCTCCTGGATGACGATGAAGAAGAGGAAATTATCGAGAAACGGACTGAGTCGGGGTTAATTCTGCCATTTAGCCTGTCCGAGGAACTTGACGAGCCGGATGTTCCAGACAGTCGAACCGAATCAGGTTTGATCCTGCCACATTCGACCAAGGAGTAACAGCGTGAAGACATTAGCCGTTAAAACCGCTGCTCGGACCGAGCTAATTGCAACGTGCAACCAGATAAGGACCAGTCATGCCCCAAAATATCTGCCGGGTCAAGAGTGCTGTTGAAGACCTCAAAGCGGCCTTGGCCGGTCGAATCAACGAGCCAACTTGCCGTTATATGACGGAAAAGGCCCTGAAGTTAGTCCAAGATATCTCCCAGGGTCGGGCCGATGAGAACCATCTTGATCAGTTAGTCTCATTGGTCGGACAAATTATTTCCCAAAGCGTTGATCAAGAATGTCTTCAGACCTTTCGATCTCTTTTTTCAACCCTCTTGCAGCAACGTGAAGTCTTCCTGAGTCATATTCAAAACCGGATTTGTCCCAGCGGTGACTGCAGCGTCTTAGCTCCGGGTCCGTGTCAGATGGCCTGCCCGGCCGGGATTGACGTCCCCAGTTACGTGAGTCTGGTAGGGCATGGGCGCTATGCCGAGGCCCTGGAACTCATCCGCAAAGATAACCCTTTCCCCTGGGTATGTGGCCTGGTATGCACCAGTCCTTGCGAACGGGCTTGCGTCCGGGGGCGGATCGATGCCCCGGTGTCCATCAAGGCTCTCAAGGGATTCGTGGCAGCTCAAGCTTTGTCCGCTGGGGTCTTTCCACTTCCTCCCAAGGAAATGGATAAACAAAAAAAGGTCTGCATCATCGGCTCCGGCCCCGCCGGTTTGACCGCGGCCTACTACCTGGCCCTAAAGGGATACGGGGTCACAATTATTGAAGCCCTGCCGATGGCCGGGGGGATGATGATGGTCGGCATTCCCCACTTTCGGTTGCCGAAGAAAGTTATTGATCAAGAGATAGCCATGATCGCCTCTCTGGGGGTGGAGTTTCGTCTAAACACCCGGTTAGGGACGAATGTGACAATTGACAAACTCAAAGAAGAAGGTTTTCAGGCCTTCTTTATCGCCATCGGCGCCCATGTGGGCCTGGACCTGGGCATCCCGGGAGAAAAAAATTTTCCCCAATGTATCGACGCCATTGAATTCCTGCGTCACGTCGCCCTGGGTGACACCCGTTCTCCGGGCAAGCGGGTGGCCGTCATTGGCGGCGGTGATGCGGAACTTGATGCGGCCAGAACTTGCCTCAGGCTGGGATGCGCCGAAGTCAGCGTCATCTACCGTCAATCCCGAAACGAGATGCCGGCTCAGGAAGAAGAAATTATCCAGGCCAACGAGGAAGGCGTCCATCTGCGTTACTCAACTATGCCGGTAACGGTGAATGGCCGGGATGGCCGGGTGACATCTCTAACCTGCATGAAAACCGAATTGGGGCCGCCTGATGCCGACGGGCAGCGACACTCAGTACCCGTGGAGGGTAGTGAATTTGCCCTGGGCGTGGACACCGTCCTCTCGGCCATCGGGCAGCGGCCTGATCGGTCAAGCCTCATGGAACTGACCGGTCTGGGATGGTCGCCGCAAGATACCATCAGTGTTAACTCCGTCAGTATGATGACCAGCGTAGAAGGTATTTTCGCCGCGGGCGACGTGGTCACCGGACCGGCTACGGTAGTCCAGGCCATCGGGGGAGGTAAGATAGCCGCCGACTCTATCCATCGTTACTTATCCGGACGTCCTCAGCGCCAGTCGCCCGCCATCCCGGCCAGACGAGCCAGGGTAGAGTGCCTGACCGTTTCAGCAGAGGAAAAGATGAAGTTGAAACGACCCCTGATGCCTCTATTGGGAGAAAGAAAAAGAAGAACTTCTTTTGAACAAGTGGAACTTGGTTACTCGGAAACCACCTCCAGCCAAGAGGCCAAACGCTGCCTCAGATGTGATCTCTGTCGGCGATGCGGCAATTGTGTGGCCGTCTGCAGAAAAAAAATGGGCCTCAACTGCCTGCACTTCGGCTACATGAACGCCCTGCAACCCGGCCCGACAAATTTCTTGAGAGTAGCAGAAAAGTGTATCGGTTGCGGTTCCTGCACTGTCGCCTGCCCCAATGGGGTTATTAAAATGGAAGATCGGGACGGTGAGAGGGTTATGTCCTTGTGCGGCACGGAGTTAAATCGTCTGGAAATGGTCTATTGTGAGGACTGTGGGGCAGCCATCTGCACCGCTAAGCGTCAGGAATTCATCAACAAGAAATTGAAGAATACTGTCCCGCCTCTGGATCGCCGCCTGAGATGCGCCGACTGCGCCCGTCAGGCCATGGCCCAAGTCCAATCCCGACTGATCCTCCCGGTACGGTGATCCAGCGGTGGCCCAAACTATTCGGCCCCAGTCAGACGCCATAGCCCAGAAGGAGAGACCGATGCCCACCGGAAAACAACACCAGCCTACTGCTGGGCAAAACAAATCCGGCTCATATGATTTTGAGGCGGTTTTGGCCCGACTGCAGCTCACCCGGTTTCAATGGTATGAGTTGAAAGATGTTGTGCTGGAACACCGGTATGGGAGGGAGCTGGACATTCCTTCAGAACTGGAAGACCATGAAGTGGTCAGGTTGGTCAAGGAATACCGGCAGACTAGAAATGAAAAAGTGTTGCAACGGGCGGCCGAGACATTGACCGGATACCGGGGCGGCAGCGTCTGGCTGTTTCTGGACAAATCATGAGGCCGGCCTGATTCGTGTGGAGTTGTGCCCGGCTATGTGACGTGGTTCGACTGACAAACTTAGCCAAACAACACGATCATGCGGCCTGATAAAACACAAAAAAGGATGATTATGAAGTCGGAAAGATACCAAAGAGGGTGGGCTACACTGGCTGAAATAGACGGGATGATGGGTGAAAGAGTCATAGATGCACTCAAGGATATCGCTCCGGATTTCGCCGACATGATCATAGAATTCCCTTTTGGCGATATCTACAGTAGACCGGGATTAGATTTAAAGTCTAGGGAAATCACGACCGTCGCAGCCTTAACCGCCCTGGGTACGGCCAAGCCCCAACTGCAATCACACGTTCGGGCCGCCCTCAAGATAGGTTGCACCCGCCAGGAAATTGTCGAGATTATGATCCAGGTTGCCGTTTATGCCGGTTTTCCAGCGGCATTGAATGCCCTTTTGGCGACTAAGGAAGTCTTTGACGAACTTGACGCGGCCAGCCGGTAACCGAATAGATAGATGATCTAATCTTCTATTCCCAGATCAGCCAACCGTGACGCCGCACCAACAATCCGGCATCTCCGGCTTAGGGGGCCGGTCTGGTTCAGGTGAATTTCGATGCAGTGCTCGGGCAGATGCTCCAGCCAGCGTTCAGCCCATTCGATGACGGCGACGCCCCGGCCGTACACCGCCTCCTCCACCTCGGCATCCATATCGCCCAGACCATGCTCCAGACGGTAGAGGTCGACATGATACAGGGTCAGCCGCCCGGGATACTCATTGATGATGGTAAAGGTCGGGCTGGTGACGTAATAGTCTTCCGGTACCCCCAAGCCCCGAGCTAGACCACCGGTGAGGAAGGTCTTACCGCTACCCAAATCGCCGATCAAGGCAACCACATCCCCGGCCACCAACATCTCGCCTAAACGGCGGCCCAGGGTTAGGGTGGCCTCGTAATCAAATAATTCCAGGACCAATTCTTGTTTATCCACAGGCAAACTCACCCCACTGGATCAGGTTGTCTTTTCAACCAGACCCTTAAACACCAGCGGCACTTGGTCGGAGATTTCGGTGGCCAAAATCCCGGTATCGCCCCGGTCCTTGGCGAGCATGTCCGCCGCCCGTCCATGAATCCACGTAGCCGCCACCGCAGCCTGAATCGGCGCATATCCCTGGGCCAGGAGTCCACCTAAAATGCCCGCCAGGACATCCCCCGTTCCCCCCGCCGACAAGGCCGGGCCACCCGTAGAATTAATGTAGATCCCTACGTCCGGATCCGCCACGACCGTGCGGGCTCCTTTTAAAACCAGGACCACGCCGTAGTCCGAGGCAAAGCGCCGGGCCAGCTCAATCCGGTTATATTGGACATCATGCACCGTCAGGTCCAGCAGCCGGGCCATTTCCCCAGGGTGGGGCGTCAGCACCGCTTTGGCCTTGAGGCTTTTGAGGACGTCCAGATGACCATTCAGGATGTTGAGGCCATCGGCATCAATAACCATCGGGACGGTCACCTCCGGTAACAACCTCAAAATCAAACCGGCAGTGTCGGGATGGGTGGAGATACCCGGTCCCAGGGCCAGGGCACCCTTGTTACCCAGGAGAGTAAGAATGGGCTGAAGCGCATCTGGGGCAAAGGTCCCTTGATCCGTCTGGGGCAAAGACTCGGTCATGACTTCGGTCAGCTTGGCGTCCATGGCTGGATTGAGGCCGGCGGGAATACCCAGGGTAACCAATCCGGCCCCGGCCCGAAGAGCCGACTGGGCTGTCATCGCTGCGGCCCCGGTTTTGCCCGGTGACCCGGCCAGGACCAGGAGATGGCCATACCGGCCCTTATGGCTATCGGGAGCCTTGCGTTTGATGATTCCGGCGGCGATTTTGGTGGTTATGAGACGGCAATCCAGCTTCTGAGCGGCCACCACAGCGGAGGGAATGGAGATATCCACTACCTCCAGGCGGCCGACATGGCTGAATCCCGGAAAAACAATCTGACCTAACTTGGCCAGACCAAAGGTCACGGTCAGATCGGCATTGACGCAGCGGCCCATGATCCGGCCATTATCGGCATTTAAACCGGAAGGGATATCCACCGCCACCACAGTCGCTCCCGCCTCATGACCGGCATTGATCAAGTCAATCGCCCGGCCGAACAGCCCCCCGACTTCTGAAGTCAAACCAGTGCCCAGAATGGCGTCCACGATCAGTCCGGCCCCTTTTATGGAAGCCGCTTGCCGATCCAATTCCGTCTCATCGGTGATAATGACCAGGGGCAGGTTGAGTCGCCGGATAATCTCGAAATTGATGGCCGCGTCTCCCTTAAGGCTCGCTGGATCAGCCAGAAGATAAACACATACGCAAAAACCCTGATGATGCAGCCACCGGGCAATGACAAAGCCGTCACCACCGTTGTTCCCCTTCCCGGCCACGATGGCCGTTCCCGAAGAAACCTGAGCGGGAAAATATTTTAGAATCAGATCGGTGCATCCTTTCCCGGCGTTCTCCATCAAGACCACTCCCGGGATGCCCACTTCTTCGATGGTGATCTTATCCAATTGCTGCATTTGCGCTGCACTAGCCAACAACATCTTACACCTCCAGGATAACTACAGCCACTCCCATATCCGCCTCATCGGTCAGGGTTACAAATATATTGGTTATGTCATTTTGTTCGATGATCTCCTTGGCCTTCTGGTATAACACCAGGGAAGGACGTCCCAGGGAGTTATGGACCACCTCAATGTCTTTCCAGTAAATGCCGTTTCTCATGCCCAACCCCACTGCTTTGGAAAAGGCTTCCTTGGCCGCAAATCGCAGAGCCAGACACGACGCCGGCCGTGGTCGCCGGACACAAATCTCGGCTTCCGCGGGAGTAAAGACCTTCTGCAAGAATCTGTCTCCCCACCGGGCCAAGGACTGATCAATTCTGGATATTTTGACCAGATCAACGCCAATACCATAAATCATGTTGTTCCATTCTCGGGTTGCGGGTTGCGGGTTAGGAGTTGCATGTCAATGTCATTGATTTAAGGTCACCTCACTCTTGTCCGGAGTGACATAAGGACGTTAAGATTTCTCGCTTCGCTCGAAATGACA
>JADFYC010000205.1:0-5004 GCA_015233295.1 Deltaproteobacteria bacterium
CGGTCACGCTCTTGAGCATCCGGGGCGGGATTTTACCTTGGGCCACCCGGGACATGCAGGTATGGCCCAGGATCAGGAACAGAATTTCTTCAATCAGTTCTTCGGAAAACCCATATAAGATAAGCTTATCCAGGTTTTCCAACACAGGTGTGGGAGTACCTTCAATGTTGTCTGGATTCAGATCCAATCCGATGGTGCTTATCTTTTCTTTTTGTTCGATAAGCTGTAGCAGATTGGCCATGTAATTATCAGGGGTGTCGGGATGCTCCACCGGCCGAAGCAAGCGGTTTAGTTGCAGAGGAGGCAGATTCACCTCTCGACGATGGATAACTTTCTCTAATGTATTTATAATCTTAACTAAGTAATCAAAAGTGTTCTTGTACGAGGCCAGCAGCGGCACGGGGCACCCAATAAGTCCCGAGTTGAACACTTTATTTTTTATTCTTGACGGGTTAAATTGGGGAGGACGTTTCCGGCCCCAGTATATCTGGACATCTCGGGGCAACTCCCGATCAGTAGTCCCGGTCTTGTCTAAATTGTTCTTGAGGTAGTTGGACAACTTGCTTTGCATTAGAATGGTATGGAAGAATACGGGAAACTTCTCATGCCAGACGGATTTAACCTCGGTGTACCGGTTGTCTCTAACGGCCAGGTTAAAATATGGCAGGGCGTCGATCTCTTGAATGGTTAGGGACAACGGGTCTCGCTGACCAACCAGCTTTAAGAGGGTCTTTTTATAGATAAAGAATCCTTTCAAGAAGCTGCTCAAGTCGAACTGATTCACTTTCAAGCCGAGACTGGTCGAGGGATAGGGACCGCTGCTTTCAAAGACATGAGTAAATATTAGAAAGCGTTTTAATTCCGTCTCGTTGTGGAAGGTTATCTTGACCGTCCGGTAGCCGCTCGGAACGGGCCGATTCAATAATGCGAATAACTCACCGGAAGGCTTTAATAAATTATAAATACGGTCCAGCAGATAGGCGGCATAGGGAGCCAGTTGCTTCACCGTGGGGGCCGCTTTGCCGGGCCCGATTTGACGCGGGGAGAAAAACTCGTAAATATCTTGAAGGACAATGACGAGATCGAGACTGCCCTCTAAGCCTTTCATACTGTCCAGGCCAGGCAAGGGATGGAACCGGTGCCGGGTCAGACGACCGGACAATTCGGCCAGGGTCAAGTCTTCTTGGTCGGTGATGATGCCGATGTTAAGGGAATCCACCAGATTTCTGGCCTGGTATTTTTGAATGGCCTGTTCAATTTCATCGGATCTCTCCTTGACGTCCTCAAGAGATTTAGTGACCAGATTGATGGGGATCAGAAAATACATCCGTCCGAATTTGGAGAATCGGACGAGCAGCCCCATTTTTTTATAAATTTCATTTAGTTGCTTATAATTATCCGAGATTACGTTTTCATTTTCAAAATCCAGGGAGCTGATGAAATCGTATTCCGGAGCGGAGAGGCTGGCTGAGGCTTCGAATAGTCCGAAACCAAAGGCATTTCCACCATATCGACTGTGCAGGAAGGAAGGGTGATTATGGGCCGGGAAGGTCCCTTCCGGGATATCTTCCGGGTCTATTCCCATGGGCACGTATTCGTCGGGGGTGATCAGCCGGTAAGAACCTCCGGCCGTTACCCCCCCGGTAATATGGCCCAATGGGCCGGGGAATGCTGATTGTTGATTTTTTAACATAGCCTTTTAATTTACAGGGATTTGGTTCGGGTGTCAAACAAAAACTTGTATCTCGTCAATACCACGTGGCGAGTGGCAAGTTGCCGGTTTCGGGTTTTGGGTTGATGACTTTGAGCCATGGGTGGCGGAATGATAACCCGCCCAGGCAACCCTTTGACGTGCATTTGCTTTTCCTTTTTTGACCTTGACTAATTGCCGGATTTGGGCTAAACGTGGTCACAAGCAAAGTAGATCTGCGGGTCCTTTTTATCTGCATTTGTTTGGGGGACATCGGCCTACGTATCCCGGTCAGGGTAAAATATAAATAATTAGCAGGTCTTTAAAGACTTGTTTTCTCCCACCGTGGTCCTGAGGCAAGGCAAACCTTGGTATGTTTTTCCCTGTCCCGCATATAATCCCCTATTCGTTCAACTGTGAACCGGCAAAGAGACCCCCCGCTGGGTTTAGGTCTGGACATCACCTTTTTGATTGTACCGGTTCATTTAACTATTACCACCTCATGGAGATACAGGTCTACTGATGATAATAATCTGGTGCGTGGCTTTAGCCTTACTTTTTATCTGGTTGTTCGGGCTTATATTTTTGTGGAAAAAGAGGGATACTCACCTTGATGACTCCACCTGGGAACGGATCTCCCTGGTGACCGCTTTATTGGGGGCCGTGATCGGTGGTCGGCATGCGTTGGGCGGCGCCCTGGCCGGAGCCGCGATCGGAGGTACTCTGGCCTTTGCCTTGGCCTGGGGACACTGCCTGTCTATGTATTCAAACTTAAGTAGTTATCCGATGGCAGACGCCCGACAAACCGCCCAAAGAATCAAATACAATCCGGCCCAAGGCAATTTGACGAAAATAGAATCGTTTATCATAAATCCCGTGGACGTTGCTCCCGGGGGCACAGTTTCCTTGACGGCTTATTACTACGTCATGGCCCCGGAAGGCATCAGGGGTCTCGCTGTTGTCGAAACTAGGTCATTATTTTTTCTAGATATATCAAACAATACCTGGAAGGACTTGGGTACGGTGTCTCAGGAAATAACCACCCCCCCCGGAACGCGGGTGGCTAACGGACAATTTGACATTCCTAAAGACGCACCAGAGGGACGGTACGCCATAACCTTCAAAGTGGCTGCTCTAGATCGGGAAGACTCGTCGACCCAGTATCTGAACGTCAAGAAAGGTCTGTGATGTTCCAAAAAAAATCAACTCCTTTGCTGCAAAAAAAACCAATAAGTCCATATAGGTAGATAGTTGGTTCCCAGATTCATGAGGTTACCACAAAAGGAGATATTATGAAAAAAATAAGTTTATCGATAAGAGTGCTTTACTGGGTGCTCATGGTGATGCTGGCCGTTCCGGTCGTTGCCTCAGGCCAGGCGGCCCCTCCGCCGGTATACAGCAAGGCAGAACTAGCCCAGATGCTGGCGCCGGTCGCCTTATACCCCGACGCCCTGTTAATCCAGGTACTCATGGCCGCGACATATCCCATAGAGGTGCAGGAGGCGGCGATATGGGTAGCCCAAAATCCAACTTTACGAGACGCTCAGTTAGATGCCGCCTTACTGGCGGTGGGATGGGATGTAAGTGTCAAGTCGCTGGCCCATGTGCCCAACATACTCCAAATGATGAATGAAAAAATAGAGTGGACATCGGGACTGGGCAACGCCTTTCTGGTTCAACAAGGTGAGGTGATGGATACGGTCCAAGAACTGCGGGTCAAAGCCCAGGCTGCAGGTTATCTGAAAACATCCAATCAGCAAAAGGTGATCGTGGAACAACGGATAATTCGGATTGAACCACCGGCCCCAGAAGTTGTCTACGTTCCGGTCTATAATCCAGTAGTGGTTTATGGGCCTTGGATGTATCCAGCCTATCCGCCTCCGCCGGTCATGTACGTCAGTCCCGGAGTGCCTGTTGTCGCCGGAGTGGTCGGGTTCACGGCTGGCTTCATGGTGGGCGCGGCAGTAAATTCCTGGGCGACGCCTCACTGGGGAAGGCATGAAGTGAATATCAATGTAACTAAAACCGTTAACTATAATGTCGTAAATGTCCATGACCGCAGCCCCAGGTGGGAGCATAACCCGATACACCGACATGATATCCCCTATCACAACCCGGACACGGCCCGCCGGTATGGCGGTAAGTTCGATCCCCACCCAGTTCCTTTAAAACCAGCCCTGTCCGGACCGACTGGACCAAGACCGGGATTCGGACCGACTGGACCAAAACCCGGACTCACCGGGCCCACAGGGTTCACTCCCGGTAAGCCTGGTGTGACGCCACCGAAACCTGGAATGACCAGTCCGACTATGCCAAAGCCAGGAATGACCAGCCCGACTTCGCCAAAACCAGGAATGACCAGCCCGACTATGCCGAAACCAGGGATGACCAGCCCGACTTCGCCAAAACCAGGAATGACCAGTCCGACTATGCCGAAACCAGGGATGACCAGTCCGACTTCGCCAAAACCTGGAATGACCAGTCCGACTTCGCCGAAACCAGGGATGACCAACCCGACTTCGCCAAAACCAGGGACCGCCCCTAAAGGATTTACCCCGGGACAGACCGGGGCCTCAGGGGCGACCAAGTCCAGGTCCACCCAATTCGGCAGCCCGTCAGGGGCCACGACCTCAAGATCAGTCCAAACCAACCGACCGTCGGGCGCCACGGCTTCAAGACCAGTCCAAACCAATCGACCGTCGGGCGCCACGGCCTCAAGACCAGTCCAAACCAATCGACCGTCGGGCGCAGCGGCTTCAAGACCTGCCCAAACATCAAGACCGCCTGGTGCGGCGGCGCCGAGACCTGCCCCACCCCGGCCGGCGGCACCCCCAGGCCAAAGTGGAAAAGACCCAAGAAAGCATTAAAAATATTGTAAGTCATTCAATGGAGTTCGTTTAAATCATCGCCGAAAGGATTCCAGATGCCCGACAAAACCACCCGTATTCTAATTGTCGATGACGCCAGATCAATGCGGAACATGGCCAGTGAATGTTTGAAAGAAATGGGATATGTGCACGTTGATGAAGCAGTCAATGGCGAGATGGCGTTAGCCATGGTCAGGACTCATAAATACCAACTAGTCATCTCTGACTGGAACATGCCGGTAAAGTCCGGATTAGAGCTGTTGAGCGAGATTCGTGCTGATAAATCAATTAAATTCACGCCCTTCCTGATGGTCACAGCCGAAGCGTCTAAAGAGAACGTTGTCAAGGCAGTCAAGGCCGGAACAACCAGCTACATTGTAAAGCCATTCACGTCTGAAACATTAAAGACCAAAATAAAGTCTCTTATTTCTTAAAATTGTTTTGGTC
>JADFYC010000205.1:5044-6529 GCA_015233295.1 Deltaproteobacteria bacterium
TGCCGGAATTCGATGTTGGATTAGTCTAACTCGTCGTCATCCGAACAAAAAAAGGCCACCTCGTTCTTATCGTCTCAGCCCGGGCTGATTGCAAGAATCCGGTAGCCTTATTAACTGGGCCAAAAAATGAACAGCATCATCCGGCAGGATAGCGCAGGGACCTTGGTGGGTCCTGACCGAAGCGAGCCGTTTTTAGGGACGTGGACCTAATCCAGCATCATCACGTCAGAGCCACTTGCACTCTTTTCCCATTCCGCCTGGTAGCTTTCCATTCGTTCCATAATCGATGTGATGCTTGTTTCAAATATTTTGGTGCAATTTTCCATCTGAAGCCGCCGGGCGGCATTGATCAGTTCATTCTCATGATCGGCCGGCTTACACTTCATCAGAATATCTTCATAATCTTCAGTCGCCTGGGCGAAAGCATTGGCAAAGATTTTGCGGGCCTCGGCAGTTAGGGCGCTGGTAAACATCTCTCGGAAGACCCTGGTCCGGTGAATGATATTGTCATAATCAGCCTTAGATTGTTTTTCCGAGCTCCGCAATTTAAGATCAATCTGCAGCTTAAGGTTGGACATCTCGGCATCGCAGGCCAGTTTTAGCTTTTTGACGTAATGCTTTCTGACAATCCGCCTGCCTCTAAGCTTATATATGAAATCGAGTAAACCGCCTTCCTCTCGAAATTTCTCTCTTTCCTCCCGGACCATTTCATCAACTGGATTAGGCCCCGATTCTTCCATGGGTTGATCTACCACCTGGTAGACTAATTCTTCTCTGACCACAAGTTGTTTGGACTCATCAACACTAGTTTGTTTGGACGCGTCATCGAGCATGACCGGCCTCCGTCAAAGGGTCTGACTAAATCTAACTGCGGGGGATGGTTTATTCACTTATTTCTTCGTCTATTTTTTCGCTGATCCGATATCTATCCATAACATATCTTAACATATCCTCTTTTTTATCATCGGGCAGATCTGACTGGTCAATACTAATAATATGCTTTTCCAAGACCTCGACAAAAGCCAAATTTTCCTCAGATCTGCGAGAGGCGTCTTGACGAATTCCGTCTAGCTCAAACTGAAGAATATCTTCTTGGAATTTAGACATTAATTCAAATCTGGTTTTCCGGGAGATCAGATCCGCCTCCATCTCGGCAATCTTGTCATTCAACCTTTTTCGTTCATTTTCATTCATCGCCTGCAATATTTCCCGGAGATGGTCCGCCCTAATGGCCGGGCCGCGCAGTTGCAGGTAAGTTTGATAATTGCCGGCCTTAAGGGCCTTTTCAATGCTAATCTTTTTCTGGACCGGGGTGATAATATAGTCCTTAGCCAGCAAATAAATCGCGTACAGAGGAAATGCGGTCACCAGGGAAATCCGTTCCCAGGTGGAGTCATCAAGGTGAGTATTCCTCTTTTTCCACAAAAATATAATCCCGAACAGCCAGATAAAAAGTAAGGCTAACGCCACGCACCAGATTATTAT
>JADFYC010000206.1 GCA_015233295.1 Deltaproteobacteria bacterium
CATTTTTCGGGACCGGTGGCGGAGAGATTGAAGATGCGGTCCTGCCCGGATTTGTTGGACACTTCCAGGGAGAATTCAAAGTTGGTGGAGGTCGGGCCGCTCAATTCCGGATAGGACGTGGTAATGGTAATGTCCCTTGATGTAATCGCCTGGTCCGTAACCATGATCGTCAGGCTGGTCTCCGAGGTTAAGGCTCCGTCTTTGGTCCGGCCTTTGATCAAAAAGGTGTAGTCCCCGGCGCCGGTGTCTTTGTCCGGTTCGGCCGTCAGGGCCAGGGTTTCGGATTTGCCTCCGGGGACAAAAACGCTGGTCACGGCATAGTTGGCGCCTTTGAAGGATATTTTCCATCCCTTAGGCGGTTGGGGGAGATCAAGCAAAACGGTTTCATCGGCGCGGCCGGTATTATTGACGACCAGGTCGACCCGGACCGTATCTCCCTTGGGGACCAGCATCCCGGAATACTGCACGGCCACGGTGATGGCGCGGGCGGGGCGATTATCTTTGTCGCCCGTTATTACCGCGTCGGCCAAATGAGGCGATAAGCACCACCATAAGGAACAAATAGTCACAAAAGTAATTAGCCGTCTGGTCATTGTCCGTTTTTTGGTTACCATGCCCTCACCTCATCAGAAAAGGTCACCCGGCGCGCCGGTTATTAAAATCATTTCAATAATTATGGGAAGATAAGCGGTCATTGCCGGATCGTCAGGGGCAGCACCCGGCTCCACCCTATAAACTTATAGATATATACCAAAGGGCCTCCTTCCTGACAAGACATTTTTTATAGGCCGCTCATGTTGACATTTTTCTTGACCTTTGGAGGATAAATAGATAAATCAAGCGAGGATACTCCGAGGCGCCGGATCTGGAAGCCGGATGACTCGGAATAGCGGCGAGCCGGCCCACCGGAGCCTTTTTTCAAGCCGCGGCGTCGGCTCCAGCCCGGTTTAAGACCTGCTGACAGGACAACCTGAATGATTCTAATATTAATGTGAAGGGGAATTCGGATGGTCAAATCAGAATCAAGAAAAGGACTGGTCTTTGCAACTGTGCGGACGCATCAAAGGGCTTCGGAAGTCGCTCACATCTGTAAAGAACACGGCTGGGATTTCATGATAAACTTGGCGCCTAATAGACCCGAGGACACTAGTATGCTAGACCAACTCTTATGCGCCAAAGCCTGTCCTCCCGAAGAAACGCCGGCAGAATGCGCCCCACCGGAGACCATCCCTCAGGAGGCTGCAGATGAATTAGCCGCCGCGTCCGAACTGGGCCTGGGTGACTTGTCTTTGGGCGAACCATTACCAGCGGACGCCGAACCGGAAGAGGAAGAGGAAGAAGCTACGGCTACCGAAGCTTTCGCAGAAGAAGCCCCGGCGGAGCCGACACCGGTCGCGGAAGAAGCGATTATCGAAGTGGCCAAAGCTGAGCCGGAAAGAGACGAAGCGCCGGTGGACGAGCCTGTACCTCCGGTTGCCGCGGCAGAGAAAGCGCCCCAGGAAGAAGCTCCGGCCCCGGAAAAGGTTGCCACAGAGGCGGCGCCTGCGGCGGAGACGGAACCGGCCCCAATGGAACCACCGGCTGAAGAAGCACCTGCCCCCGAAGCCGTGACGGAAGGGACTGGCTCGGACGAAGAGGAGCCGACGTGGGAACCCGAGGTCGAGGATTTTGTATCGAATGAAGAACCGGCTGAAGAGACCGCCGTTGAGGACGAGGAAGGGACGGAAGAGTCGGCGGAATCCAAAGGGGCGCCCATCGAGGAAGGGGCTGCTTCAGAGGATAACTCAAAGAAAGCCAAATCCGCCAAGTCTAAGCAGGCGAAGGGTAAGACCACGAAACCCAAATCCGCCAAGCCCAAGGCCAAGAAAGCCAAAACATCCAAATCTAAGTGAGCCGGCCGCCGGCCATGACCAGCCCGATATCAGATCGGCGGCGTGAATTATTTAAGATTGCGAAGCTCCCGTAAGCCTCGAAGGGGTGCATTAGGCTAGCCCGGAGGGTGGATTAGCCAGCCCTGGATTAACCTAATTCACCCTTTCGGGGCTTAGCCGGTGCGTTTCGGATGAGGTCCTTCGGGCCTTTAAAAGACCTGTTTGTATACCTCTGCCTGAACAAAAAGCCGGAATAGTTCGGGATCAATCTTCCCTTCCCGGACCTCAGCTTCAAGGATGGATAAAGCCCGGTCGACAGAAACAGCACTCTTGTAGGGCCGATCTTTGGCCGTCAGGGCGTCGAATATGTCGGAAATAGTCATAATTTTTGATGGGAGGGGAATTTGGGGGGCATTCAGCCCGCGAGGATAGCCGGTGCCGTCCAGCTTTTCATGGTGACCATAGGCCCATTCCGGGACATTCCGGAGATTGGAAGACCAGGGGATGCGGTTGAGAAAATTGAAACTATGAGTCACATGGGATTCGATCTCTTTTCGTTCCTTCTCGCTCAGGCTGCCTTTTGGAATCGACAGCAGGTGGGCTTCTTGAGGGGTCAGGTAAGGCCACTCCCGCCCGTCGGCGTTGATAGCCAGCCGGCTGATGTCCATTAATCTCTGCCACCCCGTCTCGGCCAAAATCCGGGGTTCGTTGGCCTGAAGAATAACTTCTAAAAAAGTATCCATTTCCTTTAAGGTATCTTCAAACTCCATATCCCAATGGGTGAACCGGCCCAGGGCTTCCTCCCGGTTTCTTTCCAATAGCGACCTTATCTTGCGGTGCGAATAGTTTGCTTCCAGGGCCTTCTTGATAAACTCGAATCGAAACTTGATGGCCTCAAGTTGTTCCGGGTAAAGCTTTTTTTCCTTGACCAGGACCCGCTCCCGGACGCCGATTTTGCCAAAGTCATGAAGCAACGACGCGTACTTAATCTGCTGTAAATCCTCTGCGGTGAATTTTGCCTCCCGGTACGTCCCCCGGTCGATGCGGTCAACCAACTCGGCCAGCCCCACCGTCAAAACAGCCACCCGTTCCGAATGGCCGGACGTGGTCGGGTCACGTTGTTCTATGGCATGGACCGAAGCATAGATAAATCCTTCGAATAATTTTTTTATTTCCTCATACAGGCGCATGTTGTCGATGCTCACGGCAGCCTGGCTGGCCAGAGATGAGGCCAGTTCCTCACAGCGCGAATCAAAGGGGATGACGTCATGATCAAATTGCTCTTTGTCCACCAGGGGGGTCAACCAGTGAAGCTTACGGTTAATTAATTGCAGAACCCCGATGACCTCGCCTTGATGGCTCTGCATGGGGATGCACAGCATGGATCTGGTCTGATATCCCGTTCTCTCGTCGAAGCTGCGATTAAGGGAATAATCGCTGTCCTCGAGGATGGCGTAGGCGTCAACTATGTTCAACGGTTGGCCGCTAATTGCGGTATACCCGGCCATGCTTGTTTTGATGACCGGCATAACGAATTCCTGGAAACTCATGATTAGAGAGGAGTTCTGGGTGAGTTTAAATCGAAGGCGCTTGTCGGCCCAATAGTTGTTTGTATCTGGAAGAATATCAGGGTCTGTTTCCACCAGGTAAAGACTTCCGGCATCGGCCGTGGTGATCTCCCGAGCCTTGGTCAAGATCAGGTCCAGGAGTTTGTTAAAATCACGTTCAGCGGACAAAGCGATCCCGATCTGGTTCAGCTCCGAAAGGTCCCTGGTCTGAAGCGAGAGCTGATTTTTGAGTAGGGCCAGCTCCTGCCGGGTCGCCAGCGTGGCCGACAGACGATGGAGCGCCTGCATCACTCGCCACGGGGCCAGCGGCATCTCCAGATAATCCACTAACTCATCATACTCAGCCCGAGGTTCCTCTCCCCGAGCCAGGATGATCAACCTGGCCACCGGAACTTCCGCCCCAGGGATGTCCGTCCGGCGGCTCTGCTCTCCCAGTTCAACATACCGGTCGTGATCGATATCGATGACCACAATGGTTTGCCCGGCGTCATCGACGGGAGGATCACCCATATAGGTGGCTCCAGCGCTTTGAAAGACCCACCCCGCGGGGAATCTGAACGCCAGTCCTTCAAAGAAGGTCCGGTTCGCTGAACCCAGGTGTATTATTTTGGTTTTCCCGATGTGATTCATCTCATGGCCTGTTGTTTGTTGCTCGTTGCTTGTTACTAGTTGCCTTTAACGAGAACCCAGTGACAAGCAACAAGTTCTTCCAGAGACCCTTAGTCCTCCGCTGGTTGCAGCCGGAAATAAAGTTCAAGATACTTGACGATGGTCCGCTTCATATCGACTCGGGCGCAAACCTCGTGTATACCTCGAATATCGTGAAAATATTTAAGATTTTTGTAGATATCACCGGAAATAGCGCACAGATGGTCGGACCGAATATACTTCTCGTCCACCTTAAAACCACTGGTGGTCATGACCCGGGGGCCGGCGAAAATAACCATGGCCCCAGGCTCGGCGATCAATACATCGCCTAAGGAGGCATAACTGGCAATAGCGCCACCGGTGGACGGATTGCCCAGCACGGATATGAACGGCAGGCCATTCTCTTTCAACAGATTAATGGCATTGATAGTTTTCACCATTTGCATCAAGGCCATAATGCCTTCATAGAGTCTGGCTCCGCCGGAACAGCATAAACTGACCAGGGGATATTTTTTTTCTACCGCGTATTCCACAGCTCGTTTGAATTTCTCCCCAAACACCACTCCCATGGAACCGCCGCTGAAATTGAACTCGGAAATGACCATGACCACAGGGTAGCCGAAGATCCTGGCTTCAGCGGTGACCAAGGATTCATTGAAATCAGTCAGTTCCTTTTGCTTTTCGAGGAAAGTCCGATAAGACTGGCTGACGTCGTTTGAGTCTAAGAGTTCACCGACGGTCAAATTGCGATAGAGTTCAAAGAAACTGTCTTTGTCCGTGAGGCAATCGATCCAGCCTCTGGCGCCCATAATTGCGCCGGTACCACATTCGGGGCAGACCATGTGGTTTTCCAGAAATTCCGAGAGCGGAATGAGTTTGCCGCAGCCGTCCCCCTCGCCTCCCCGTTTTCGGGCCTCTCCGCATTTGATGCAATCGACATCTTTTGGGATATTATCAATGGCTTCTCCCATGTCATCGTCCATCTGGTTGATACTGCCGATCTTAACCGTCTTGATATCCCGAGGGGGCTTCTGGAAGTAGCTCTTTAGCGGGCGTTCAAACATCTTGATCAATTCCGATAGGCGGCTCTTGGTGGCGGTCAGGCCGAATGCTTCACTCCGGGTGCGGCGGTACTTCATGAGCTTCCTAATCTTGATCCTCGACAAATCATTGATGGATTTTTCTATAAAGACCTGAATATTTTCGGCCAGCCCATCGGCGTCGTTGACATCTTTGGTTGCGGGAATAATGGTGTCAATCACGCCTAACCGTTTCATCTCCTTGGCCGTGGGGTTGAGGATGTTTAAAGCGTCGTCGATTTTAGAGGCATCCCTAAACATGATGGCTGCCATGCTTTCCGGGGCCGCCGTCGCATAGAGGGCGTCTTCGATCATACCGCGGCGGTCGGTTGCTTGCAGGGCCAGGGCGCCGCCGCTCCCGCCTTCCCCGAGCAATACGGAGATGGTTTTGACCGGGATGAGCAAGAATTCCCGAATGATGCTGCTAATATGATAAGCCTGAAACCGCTCGGCTGAATACATTGAGATATCAGCCCCATAGGTATCAATGAAATTAACAATGAAGGCGTTGTCTAAGTCAAGCTCTCTGATGTGTTTCAAGAAGGTCATGATGGCCGAGTGTTCGTCGGCCGTCAACATCCCGTTTACAGCCCTGACGCCGGGCTTGAGCTTTTTCAGATCTTCGGCCGTGGGCTTTTGTTGCCCAATGACAAACAAGGTGTGGGTCTGAAAATCGGACTCGCCCAGCACCAGGCTATCGCCGGGCGTGGGGTGCTTCTTGAAGTTCTCGAAAATCCGGGTAACGATATCGGAAGTACGCGGCCGGAAAGGGTGGCGCGTTCTTTTCTTAAAAAGTTCCAGCAAACTCATTTTACTGACAGGTACTTTAGGTACAGGTGCTTTAGTTACAGGCGCGGACATGTTGGCTCCTATTTAAAATTCATCCACAAAGTCCGGGGGCGGGTCTCCGATTGGTAATCCTAACAACGGTCATGAGCCAAAGGGGTCAAGCAGGTGCCAGGACGCGACAAAGAACCGTTTTGGGCCGGCAAACCCATGGGTCCCTGGAAGGGCTAGATAAGCGCGGGGGAAATATGCCTTTGAGATTGTTTTAGCAACAGTTCCAAGATAATAGACCTATGTTTGCCGACTCGCATGAAGCCGCTTTAGCGGACCCGGGGTCGAAGATTCCACTCCTTCGGGGAGATTATCAGGCGGCACCAAATAATCGAAGCAACCGCAAAATGGGTTCTCGGCGGTTGCTTCGATTATTTAGTGCCGCCTGATAATCTCCCCGAAGGAGTGGAGATAAGGATTAACCGTGACATTTCTTTAAATAACCACCGGTTATGCTCTTGATTGGCCTGGTCGCA
>JADFYC010000207.1 GCA_015233295.1 Deltaproteobacteria bacterium
GATTTATGATACCAGGCCCGACCGGCGTGATGAGGAGACGAGATAAATGACTTCTGAGTGGATGAGAGCAGCCGCAGCGGCAAATTACAGCGGAGTTTCGATTAGAACGCTACGAGGCTGGTTGGCTCAGGGGTTACGCCACAGCCGGGTTTCACGCGGCACGGTCTTGGTCAAACGAGAGTGGTTGGACGAGTACCTGGCCAAATTCGAGCACCAGACAAACCGGGTTAACGAGATAGTTGATAATGTAATGGCGGGTATGACTGGTCGGAAGCGGGGCAGGACATCATGACCCACAAAACAAAACCGCCCCGGACCGTGGTCGAGACGGTCGGGGGCAAGACGGCAGTTCCCGGCTGGTGTGGCCGGGTGGAGATGAAAGAAGAGATCGGCGGAGTTAGCGCTTATCTACGTTTAAATTTAATGGCTTTTGACCGGATTGTCAATTATTTTCGGCTGTAGGAGGAAATAATGAATCAGCTTAGTCTTGGATTGGACATACCCATCCGACCGCCGCTGTACATGGGCCGGAGTCGAGGCGGTGCCAGGAGTTCATCCCGGCCCGAGTCATCTGGTCTGGCCAGACTAGCCCAGCGTCAATTACGATTCAAACTGACCCCCGGCCAAGACCAGTCCAAGCCCAGCGAGGATGGCGGAGTTGGCGGAGAAGACGGCCCAGACACGGACGACGAGAGTCTACATAAAGAAAGGGCCGACCATGCCCGGTCAGCCCAATTCACAACTAAAATACAACAGGAGATACAAATCATGACAAAGACTTTAACAGATTCCATCCCAGGTGACAATGTAAAATCCACAATCAATCCTGTGAATCTCATGCCTGAATTCCCATCAATAGAGGATATCAGGTTAAGTCAAGACTTTCATCAAGATATCGGAGTCGAAAAGGTTTTGGCAATGATTCCTGTGAGGAAGCCGAACCGGCAGGAGTATGTCAGGGTAATACCACGGGAAGACATGGTTATTCAGACTTACATCTTGGAGCGAAAGGAAGAAAATGAAACGTACCTGGTGGCCAGAGAATTTTGGCCGGCCTTATCGGAGGAAATAAAGGCGGTCGCTTTGTATCCGACCGTTAACCGGAATGGGATATTGACGTTATGGCCAATCACGTTGCCGGGTGCAGACGGCAGGTGGAATCCGTGGCACCGATCAGCGGCCAATGCAGTGGATTTGGCGAAGCGTAGGTGGATCAGGTTGGCGGCCAGCAAGAGTTTGGGTGGCTATGAAGTGTTTACAGCCGCGGCGGATCTGCCGGAACCGATCTGGCCGGAGATTTCAGCAAACGAAATGCTAAAAATAGCCTTCAAGGATTTTTTCATTAACAGCCTCGACCATCCTGTCATTCAACAATTACATGGACGAATATAGTGGGCCTAACTTTTAAATCGTTCCAGGAAATCTGGGTTATCGACTTTGAATTCAATTGCCCGCCAGGCGAACGGCCAACACCCATTTGTCTGGTTGGGCATGAATTCCGATTAGGGCGAGCCATCCGGTTGTGGATAGATGGCCTATCCCGGATGACAGCCCCGCCCTTTGGCCCGGATGCTTTAATCGTATGCTTTTACGCCAGCGCCGAAATGGGCTGTTACCTGGCGTTGGACTGGCCTTTTCCCACCTTTGTGGTTGATCTGTTTACCGAGTTCCGCTGTATCACAAATGGCCTATCGCCGGCCCACGGAGCTGGCTTGCTGGGAGCGGCCTTACACTATGGGATTAAAGGCATTGAGAAAACTGAAAAGGATTCGATGAGAGATTTGGCTATCAGAGGTGGCCCGTTCACCAAAGAAGAGCAGGCCGCTTTACTTGATTACTGCGAGTCGGATGTTGATCTAACCGCTAAATTACTCAACAAAATGGTGGCTGGCATTGATCTGCCCAGGGCGCTATGGCGTGGTCGATATATGCAGGCCGTAGCCCGGATGGAATTTGTCGGAGTTCCTATAGACACGGTCGCTCTAAACCAGCTCCGGGACAATTGGGTTGCTATACAAGACGATCTGATAGCCAAGATAGATGTTGACTACAATGTATTTGATGGTCGGACGTTCAAAGACAAGCTTTTCGAGCAATGGCTGAGCAAATCCGGGATTCCGTGGCCACGGTTAGAATCAGGAAAGCTGGATAAGAGCGACGACACGTTTAAAGAGATGGCCCGAGCCTACCCCGAAGTTGCACCTCTAAGGGAATTAAGAGCGGCATTGTCTCAAATGCGACTCAGCGATTTTCCGGTAGGCCGAGACGGCCGAAATAGAACATTGTTGTCACCATTCCGGGCAAGGACCGGTCGGAACCAACCCAGCAATAGTAAGTTCATCTTTGGACCATCAGCCTGGTTGCGGTCATTAATCAAGCCGGAGCCAGGTTTTGGCATTGCTTATGTCGATTGGTCGCAACAGGAATTTGGGATTGCGGCTTACTTATCAAAAGATGAAAACATGATCCAGGCTTATGAATCCGGTGACCCATACTTAGAATTTGCAAAACTGGCCGGAGCTGTTCCACCGGATGGGACAAAGAAAAGTCATCCGACCGAGCGTAATTTATATAAGTCCTGTGTCCTGGGCGTTCAATATGGCATGGGAGCCAAATCTCTAGCCTCAAGAATTGGCCAACCTCCCATCTATGCCGAGGAACTTTTGAGAAAACATCATGATGTATTCCATGGCTTTTGGCGATGGTCCGGCGGTGTCCTGGACTATGCTTTGATTCACAAGCGGCTGTGGACAACTTTAGGTTGGAAAATCCGACTGGAAGGAAAAATTAACCCGCGGTCGGTAGGTAATTTCCCAATGCAAGCCAACGGCGCCGAAATGTTGAGACTGGCCTGTATTTTCGCCACGGAACAGGGAATTGAGGTGGTAGCACCGGTTCATGACGCCGTTCTGATCAGATTTCCATTGGACCAAGAAGAGGAAACCATATCGGCTACTCAGACGGCCATGTCTGACGCCAGTGCGGCGGTTCTGGATGGCCCAAGGATTAGGACTGATGTTGAGATCGTCCGATATCCTGACCGGTACCGGGACAAGAGAGGCTCAAAGATGTGGCAAACGGTGTTTGAGATCATAAAGATCAGACAAATCGGTGAGTAAAGTTGAGGTGCTAAACTTCGGCACATAGGCTATCAAATACTTGAGCGTCGACGTGCAAGATATGATGTGCAGATGTGCTGAGAACACCGACCCGGTACATATTATATATAAATCTATTATGTAGGTCTCGTATAGAGATCTTAAAAGATAACTAGAGGGAGGAAGGCTATGCACTACCAAGAAGACGAATCCTGGAGATTGCCCGAAGAGAAGGTGGATATGAGCGCATTCATGGATGTCCCAAACAAGTTGGATAAACACCACAAATTCATTCGTGGACCCATTCCACTGACTTGGGCCATGACTGCCTGTCATCAATCATCGGCGGCCTGTCGGATCAGCTTCATGATCTGGTACCAGAAGGGCGTAACCAGATCAGAAACGTTTAGAGTCTCACATACCTTGGCCAAACAATTCGGAATATCCCGGTATGCGGCTTATCACGGCCTGGTAGCCCTAGAGCAAGCTGGATTAATCACCGTCACCCGGAAGCCAGGAAAGGCGGCTGAGGTGACGGTGATTATCGCGGGAAAGGGCAAGGAATGATCCGGCCATCGGAACCCGAGCCCTTGCCGGTGTCATGGATGGACATGATCATGGCCATCGGAAGAGCCTGGCCAAGATTGAATCCCTGGGAACGGATGTTCACTGAAAGCATTCGTGGGCAGATCCTAAACGGCAGGCAGTTGACTGAGAAACAAGAGGCTGTGTTGTGGCAAGTCTACAACAAGGCCATGGTCAGGTGATTGCCTGGCTCGGTAATCTTTTCAGAATAAAACATTAACTATATTAATAATTAATTTAAGGTAGTTAAAATCATAATCAAAAAATTTTAATCACATAGGATAGTACACATTCTAAGTAGCTAAAGATACACTAAAATTGTGAGTATATAGATTTTGTCAATAATATACATTGGAGGAAAAAATGATTACAACCGACACCCAAAAGGTGACCATCGACGACGTGATGAAGGCCGTCAAAGCCGGCCCACGGGAACATAGCGACAGGGTTATATTCGCCTATCTGGGCCAATGGTCCGGGACCGTCGCAGCCGAATTAAATAACCTGGCGGTAGACGATCTTTGCGAAGTCTACGAGATTTTTGAGGCTGACCGGAACCATCCGGTCTGTTTTGCTGAGGCAATCTCTTTCGGGCGGGCTATGCTGGAGAATTTTATCTGGCGGATGTATTCGGCCCTGGATGAGAACAGTAAAGCGGCGGTGGGCAGGTAGGCTCTGACCGGTCCTGTCTCCTTTAGCCGGGCGATGGGACCGGTTGAGATTGGCTGGGAGGCGGTCAGTGTCACGGATAGTGGAGGCATAGAATGACAAATAGTCCAAATAAATGTAGTAAGTTCGATAGCTGTGATTCACCCTGGTGTCCACTTGATGTTGGCCTGGGGAAGCGGGTTTGGTATGTGGGTGAGGAAATCTGTAAAAGTCAAACCGTCGACAAGCCTTGGTGGGTGAGAAAGCAAAGGAGTTTGAATCGAAGGCGGCCGCCGTCTTTAGTTGGCAGGGCTTTTACCCATGCTGAGTTTATCCGTGTCTTTAGTCCCACGATACACAAACCTCTGACTGAGGAACAGCGGCAAACTCGCCGAGCCCAGATGAACCAGATCAACCTTGCCCGTAGGATCAATTCTAAGGTGGGTGATGCCTCAACCGTCTCGTGTTCTACCAAACAAGTTCCCCAAAGCATAGGGTAGGGCGCCTTGATAGGTAAGTCCGTTTCGGCTCGGCGTAGAATGGCCTCACCGGCCTTAAATCACGGATGGTGGGCCAGGGCAGTTGGTTTCTCTATAATGGGTTGGCATTTTGATCAATTTCAATAAAATGGTTTCCATGAGTCCAAGTTTACGAGGCAAAAGGGCGCCTGAATTTGGAAAATGCCCTTTAAATTTTACCCTCAACCACAGGCAGGCGATGGAAATATACACGGCCAGGGAATGGTTTCACGCTGTTGGGAACCGACATCAGTCGCTGGGTGATACCGGTAGTAGGATGGCCCAAACGGGATCGCCGGACCAATCTTGACCACTATGTATAAGCCTATACATAGCCAACGAAAAGCAACACAAATATGAATTAAATCATTGCCGTAACTTCTTCACGGGTCCTTCCTGGCGGTTTCTGTCTGCGGGTCGCAGAACCCCGGAATTTTGGCGCGAAAAGTTTTGAAAAAATCGGAGGTTATATGCTCCAGAACTTCGGCCCGTGAGATCGGGCAGGAACAGACCAGGCAAATAGGGTGAAATGGTTGAAGTTGACGACAGGAACCAAGATAATTAATAACATATTTATCAATGATACGACGTGCTCGTAAATTACAATCACAGTGTTTGGGCATTCAATCAGGTGCGTTGGCTATTCGCTGACAACATATTGAAATAGCGTTATCTTTAACTAAATTGCAGCATATGACATAGCCGAATTTGTGTTTCTGGCAATTAGTAATTGAAATGTTGATGTTATTTATGGCAATTATCCTAAAAAACAACCATTTACAGAGGGGAATTGATCTATGAAAAAGACGAAGAAGAGTAAAGCCAAGGGACGGGGGAAAGCTCAATTGAAAATAATTAGTATGTCGAAACAGCTAATTGAACTGGTTAAGGCCACCCAGCCGGTTGAGATGGACCAGGAAGACGATTTTGAAGTTCCGGAACGGTTCAAGACCCAGGAAGATGCGGCCAGTTACCTTAGCCTGAGCCAGCCAGCCATTTCTAAGGCGGTCAAAGCCGGACGACTGGCCCAACAGCCGGATGGAGCGTACCTCCGGGTTGATCTTGACGACTACCTGACTAAATCGCCAAAGAGGCCGAAAGCTGACGATGAAATTGACCTGGATCACCGGATCAAAGAAGCTGAATTGCGCTACAAGGTGGCCAAAGCCGACAGGGAAGAGCTAATCGTGGCCGGGATTCGAAAGAATCTGATTCCAGTTGACGAAATCGGGGAGATGATGAGGGCCAGAGTCGCAGAGGTCAAGAATGGCTTGGAGGGATTGAAAAACCGGCTGGCCCCAGCTTGTGCCGGGAAACCGGTTGAGGAAATCGCGGAGATTATCGACGAAGGAGTTTACGATTTTCTTAAATCTTTCGCTAAAAGGGGCCGGGTGGCTGGGGTGGCTTGAGGCGGTGGCAACCTGAGATGGTGGGCTAAATAAAGAAATAGGGATATCTTTATTCTTTTATCTGGCGAATAGTTGACCGGACGCCTCGGCGGCAGTTGGCTTGATTGGAGGAAGTCTTGGCGGTTGCCGGAGCGCCGGTCGATGACCAACAGGGCATAAGACGCTGGAAAAGACAAGGATTGTTCTTAGTTGGATAGATGACCAGGCACTTCCGGCT
>JADFYC010000208.1 GCA_015233295.1 Deltaproteobacteria bacterium
GTTGTTATCACCCAATATATTAGCAAAATTGGTTTCATGGTGGGCTATAATCAACATGGTCGTGACCGGGACGTTAAACGCCTTGGCCGTAGAATAGATGTCCAATGCCAACCGCCGGCCGTAGTCGCCCTCGTCTGAAGGCATGGTCTGGCGCTTACTTTTTAAATATCTGCGGTGATGATCGTTTATATAGGGGCCCAGCAGTTCTGCGAATTCTTGAGCTGAAAGCATTTCCAGCACTCTGATCGGTTTGGTTTGACCTTCAAATCGAGTCTCTCCCCGCTTTTCTTTTTGCCTCCGGCTAACTTCCTTTCGATGACTCATCATCCCCAACAGCGCCTCCCGCGGGCTGAAGTTCATCTGGATGAATTCGGTATAGAAACGATCCCAAAAACGTCCTACTTCAGGAGATTCCGGCACCCCGGCCAGGGCGATCAGGTTCTCGGCCGCAGCGAAATCCGGCCGATTCAGGAACCCATAAAAAACCTGGGGAAAATTCTCATGAAAGCGGATAATCCGTTCCGCTAAACCCGCAGTCTCAATCCGGCCCAAAGGCTCCGACTGGCAGTTCAACGCCTTCATGGCGGTGACAAAGTCACTATTTCTCAATCCAGAGGCTTTCACCGCTTGTCTCATGATTTCCGCTCGGAAGGCGGTCGGATCAGGGTCGACAGCCGGTTTTTCCCGGTTCGAAGACCTGACGGTCGGTCTCTTTCCGCCTTCTGATCCACCCTTCTGGGGAGATCGTCTGGATACTCGAGTCACCTGGTTCCGGTCATCAGGCGCCGCGACCAAGGCCCCCACCTTCTCCGGTTTCTGGGGCGCCGCTATCTCAGAACTTAGAGAAACGGCCGCCTGGGGGGTGGTTCCTCTGGTCAGGTCCGCGTCATATCCTTCCCAAAATGTGCTCTGAGGTTGCGACATCATGATCCCGGTAGCCAGAATACCCAACCCGGCCGCCTGAGTAATAGTTTTTGTGACCGACTGAGAGGGCCCCAGCATATTTGGCCAAGAACCGGTTCTAAATTTTCGCCAACTGCCTGGAACTAAAGGTGGTGTCGGACCAAAGTGGCTGAATGAGGCACTGGCCTGGGCTCCTGATGCCGATTGGGAAGCCATCATGATGTAAAGAAAATGCAGTTTTTCATTTAGTCGGCCAAGTTCGCCTTCTTTGTCCGTCAGCATCTGTTCCATTTGGGTTTGGCTAGCCGTCTCTTGCCGCAATGTTTCAATTTCATTTATTAAATCGGAGATATGCTCTTCCGCCTGAGCTTCCGTCAACTTCAGATCACCTTGCAATTCGGCCAATTTCCGACGGGTTTCCAGGTCGGATTGCTGTTTGGCCATGCGCCAATTGACGGGTGACAAAAAGGCATAGAGGCTTCTTGACTGGTAAGTAACTTCCCTGACTCGGTTTAGTATCTGGGCTTCCCGGTGGAGCGCCTTAGCTGCTAAGGGCCATTTTCTCATCCGGTCATCTGGGAGACCGGCGTTTTGCCCGGCCAGGTTGGTTCGGGTTCGCCGCAGTAAGTCATTGAGTTGGGTTAGCTCTTGTTTCAGGGAGGTGCTGCAATTGTCGTATGCCGCATAGGCATTGGAAAAAACTTCCCGGCAGGTGGGTTCTGAAGACACTTCCTTGGGGTAGGACTGGTCCAGGGCTTCAATCTGCTTTCTGCCCGTAGCCAGTTGTGCCACCAGGGAGTTAACTAGCTGCCGTCGTTTCTTAAGGTCCAGCAACACTCGCCATGACCGTCTTCGACCCTGAGCCAGAGCGGCCGTCTGTTGATTTTCGGCCTGGCGCCGGGATAGATCCAGGTCGTCCAACTCTATCGCCGCCCGACTTAGTCCGGCCGCGGCTTTCCGCCCTGTATCTAAAAGTTGTTCGGCCTTCTTGACCAGCCTAAAAACGTCGTCTCGAGTCTTCGCCCGGGCCTCGCTATCTTCCGAACTTAATTCCAAGGCCTTTTGCTTCAATCCACCCAATTCATCGGCCAGTGTCTTTATATTCTCCTTGACGGCCTTGACTACGCTCAAACACCTGGCTGTCTCATCGGTCACATTTTGGTGATTGGCCCCGATGCGGGCCCAGAGATCATGGACGCCGGTCAGGTCCAGGTCGGTTTGATGCAGCTCATTCTCCCATTCCTGGTAGGCGGAAGCCGGCAGAGAGGGGAGCGACAAACGAGTTACGAGAGCACTCAGGAAGCGGCGATAGGACTTCTCCAGTTCGGTTATTCGGATTAGGGCGCGCCGCCATTGAGTCCAGCCTTGTCGTCCGGTGACATAGGCCTGATGCGCGGCTTTACGCAGTTGCGCCTTCTTATCTCCGGCCACCAGCCAACTCTCAGTCCGTTGATCCAGCACGTGGAGTTTTTCTTTGGTTTTTTGGTGAATAGATTTGGCCTGGACCAGATTCCAGGCTTCCAGAGCCATCCGGCTTTTCAAAGAATTTATCCTTTGATCTACTTGATTTTCCTCTTCCTGAATCCGGCGGACCATCTCCCCACTGACGGGGCGGTGCTGTTCGTCGAAATATTCCTTGTGGGCTCCATGGTGAACTTTGGTGTATCCCTTAAGACGACGGCTGAGTTCATCCTTTTTTTGAGCCAGCTCTCCAATTAATGCCTTATAATGGTGTTGCCGCCGCACCCCGCCGGGACCGGTTTGCCGGATCCGCTGCTCCAGCGCCTCCAGCTTGGCCAATATCCTGGGCCGCAATTGTTCGGATTTTTCTAATAACACCTGGATTTTATTTAGTTCTTCGTCAAACTGGCGACGTTCTTTACGTTGGCCTAATGATGCTGCCAGGGCGTCTTGCCTGGCGGCCAGCAGTTCTCGCCGTTTGGTCCCAAGTGAATGGAAATCAAGTTCGTCGTCCGGATTCATCGGCAGTTTGGACCAGATCTCCTGGGCAATTTCTTCCCCATCTGGAACTCTCCCCGGCGGAGCGTTTAATCCCCAAGAAGGGTTCTTCAAATCCTGGTCTATTTCTTGAAGAACGCGAGTTAGTTCTTCAGCCTGACTAGTCGTGGCGTCAATGGATTCTTTTGAAATCATGGGCGCTCATCCTTTAGCTTGAGTCCGGATATAATCAAAAACCGGGCTTGGGATTGGTGTGGTCATGGGATGATGTTTGATCCCTTTCCTTGATGGAATGGGAAAGGCATCCTTCCAACCAGATGACCGATGACTTTACCTTGCATCTTTTGTGCCAGTTAGCCAGATTTTGGTTAGACTATTCCTTGTGCGTTTTGTATATCTTATTATTTAAGTAAGTTAAAAATAGGTAAGGTTTGGACTGGCCAGGTATTTGAACGCCGTTGATTTAGAGCCCCGGTGGGCCTGGAGTCATAGCCAGGCAAATAGTTCTCCATTCAGCTTGCAAAAGGCGTACTGATATTCATATATTTGGTGTTTTCAGGGCAGTATATCTGGGGGGGGTGCCTGGAGGGGAACAACGCAACTATTCAGGGATGACACCTCAACACCGTTGAATTAAGGGAAGGACGTTAAGATTTCTCGCTTCGCTCGGAATGACAGAGAAGCGGACCATCTGGAATGACGATATAATTGTCATTCCGAGCGAAGCGAGGAATCTTATCAAAGAGAACCAGCCAGACGGGAAGTCAAAATTTTGACGGACTTGACGCCACGGCGGAGAGACGGCCGGTCCGGCGCCATTTAATCATTGCTTTTGTCTTTGTTACCCTTGACCAGTCTATTGATTGCGCTTAAGTGATCTTCGGTGGCGGACAACATGGCCACTTGGGAAGAAATATAATCCATGTGCGATCGGAAACTGGAGGTCAAACCGTTCATGACCGCCCGTTTACAGGCGCGTAATGAAGTTAGCGGCCACTGGCTCATTTTTTCGGCCAGGGCCATGGTTTCCGCCTCTAGATCGGCGTGGGCCGTAACCTTGTTGACCAATCCCAGGCTCAAGGCCTCGGCCGGTTCAATCACATCCCCCGTGAGCAAAATTTCCATGGCCTTAGCCAACCCGGTCAATCGGGGCAGAAGAAAAGCCCCGCCATCGCCCGGAGCCAGGCCGATCCTGACATAGGTGGCACAGAGGCTGGCTTTTTCAGAAGCCACCCGCAGATCACACATTAAAGCCAGGTCCATGCCGCCGCCAAAGGCCGGGCCATTAAGCATGGCCACAACCGGCTTGTCAATGTCTTCCAATAGGAGCGGCACCCGCTGGACATGGTTCCAAAGGTAATCCTTCATTTGCCACGACTGCAGTTTGCCGCCGGCCATATCCTTGATGTTGCCACCGGCGCAGAAGACATCACCCGCACCGGTAAGGATAATCACCTTGATCCCAGGGTCATCTTTGGCATCCATGAGAGCTAGTTCCACGCTCTTCAGCATGGGTAAGGTGAAGGCGTTTTTTAGATCCGGCCGGTTCAGGGTGATGGTGGCCAGGTGGTCCTGTTTTTGATATTTAATATCCTGAAGTTCCATATAATGGTTGCCTTTCTAACGTAATCGGAGCTTGGGTTTTACCATTTCAAGACGAAGCATTACGCAGAGGTACCACGACAGAAATCGGCACATTTGACTGTGAGAAATCTCTACGTCCCGGCCTTTATCTCTCTGTGTTCTCTAAGTGCTGCTTTCTAAAATGCAAGATTTCAATGCCTGACGTCTATAACTAACCAGGGATTATAATTAGTCATTTTCTTCAATGACGATCTTAAGTTCCGTAATTCGGCCATTTCGGTACCGGGCGTAGACCGGTCGTGATGTCCCGGTCCCGCATTGGCCGATCAACCCCAGGCCGGAAGCTACACCGTGAGCCGCCAATTGACACGACCTGGTCTCCGGGTCGATGCGGTCCAGGCAGTCGTCAAAGGTGTCGAGGGTGAATTGCCGGCCGACAAAGGCCGGATCCATGATCATCACGTACCCCGATTGTAATTCCAACCGGCCTATTTCCCGCCACGTAGTATCATCCGTCATGCTTTTCCTCTGCTTAATTGAATTTTTTAGCCAAATATGGCTTTCATTTTTTCTTGTAGAGTCTTCTGCGAAAAAGGCTTTACAATATATTGGGTGACCCCTTCTTGAACGGCCTGAATGATATTCTCCCTAAGCGCCTCGGCCGTAATCATCATAAACGGGATATGGCGCAGTGTCTCGTCTTCGCGGACTTTTTTTAGGAGCTCCAGGCCGTTCATGACGGGCATGTTCCAGTCGCAAATGATGAAGTCAAATTTCTTGGACTTCAATAACTGGAAGGCTGTAACTCCCTCCGATGCGTCTTCGATGTTGCTATAGCCAAGCTTGCGTAGAAAAAGCGTAACGGTTAACCTGACATTCCGAGCATCATCGACTACCAGGATCCGGGCCATTCGGTCTAGCATAATTCCTCGCAGGCTGGATCAAAAGGCTTTGGCGTGCGGCAACCGGGAGTGATCGGTCGGCCGGATATATTTCCTAATGATGAGGCACAAAAGTAAATAATGCTGTTCAGTTAGAGCCAGGCGAAAAATCTTAAGACTCCTCACATTCGCTCGGCATGACAAAGTGAATAGCCTTAGAGGACATCAGGCTTCGGACCAACCGATGCCCATCGCAGATAAGATAATCCCCCGGCAGCGCTTCGGTAACTCCATCAGGCCGATCGGTCTGTCCATTGGATAAAGGTAAGACAATGGATATTAGACCCGAAATCAATATAGTGCAAGCGGGCGCCCTGGTCAACCAAAATTCAGGACAACTCCATGAATTTAGCCTATAAGGGGCAATTGTCCCGGGTGTTGCGGCGAAGCTCTTTTTATGATCCGGATAGAGCCTTCTGCTCGATTGCCCATTGGGGGCTTTCAATCCGCTTGACAAAATATAGAGATTAAGATATCACGGGGTGAAATTAATACCTTTGAGTTAGGGCCGACAGATTGCCTCAATGATCAAAAAAAGTCCCAACTTGTTCTCACCGTCTATTCCGGTGTCCTGGGTGATATGGTTTATAGAATTGATCCGTTGGCTCTTCTCGGCCGCAAGATAGTATTCATGCTCAAGCTCTACCGGATAACCATCCGGATGCTGATGTCGGGCATGTTATACCTGGTCGTAATATGCGGCATCGGGGCCCGCCCGGTCCACTCGGAGGGCGTCCCGTCTTCTTCTCCGGGAGGGGCAGCCGTTACATCATCTGCTCAGGCCCGTGATAACAATGACGATGGCCAAAGAAACCACAAACAACCACCTTCTGCCACTGCCGGCGCTCCTGCTTCAGCTTCTTCTGAATCAGATAACCCATCCGGAGATGCGCCCCCCCCCCCTTCGCCCAAGGGACCCCCGGCCACCCCGGCCCTATTCCCCCCCACCGGCACCACGGGGACTACCGGCCCCCCCGCCACGCCTTCGACAACCCGCGCTCCTATCCCCGCCTTCCCCCCCATTACCGGTCCCCCCCCTTCCCCCCCCTTTCCAGACCCCCCTGTCACCCCCTCG
>JADFYC010000209.1 GCA_015233295.1 Deltaproteobacteria bacterium
TAAAAAATATGAAGAATACGGCCGCAAAACTGGGCCTGGAATTAACCCTGACCCCGGTGGTGAGCCCGGAGACCCAAGCGGCAGTTGGGATGTGATCCCGGACCAAAATCGTGAAGTTTCTCATGAGGCCGGTATGTCTAAGAGGACCCGTAATTCTATATTACCAGGGATGATGGCCGCAGCTTTCTTCATTGCTCTGGTCGCCATTGGTCCGGTGTCGGCCGGCCAAAAGGACCAAAACCGGTGGTCTACTCCAGCCCCAACCCCATGCACCGTCACCGTTTCCCCAAACCAGGATATAATGGTCCCTTATATCATTCTTGATGGGCAAACCTATTGGGCCGGCTTTACCCTGGAGACCTCGGACAGGGGAGAAATCCTGCTCAAAATGAAAGACTTCGGCGAGAACCCCAATCCCCTGGGATCATGCCCGCCGGCCACCTTGAGTTCCATCCTGATCTTCACCATCCCGGACATAGTCTTCAATAATGTTTCTCATCACGCCGTATTCAAATATTACTCGACGAACGATGATGAACTCTGGTTCATCCTGAGTCGTGCGATCCCCAATGCCGGTCAGACCGATACGGTCAACCGGCGATAATCTGAGGCGGGGGAATGACTTTACTTTAATGCGGCATCGCAAGATATCCAAATCCTTTTCGTTAAGGGCAACAACTTTCTTGAAGCCGTCACCGTCGGAGTTTTACCTATGACCATGAAAACTATCTCCCTTCCTCTGACTGGAATGAGCTGCGCCAATTGTGCTCTAAGTGTGGAGAGAAATTTAAGAAAACTTCCCGGCGTGGATACGGCCAATGTCAATTTCGCGGTGGAGCAAGTCACCGTCTCCTTCGATCCAGCCCAGGTTCAAGAACAGATTATTATCGATAAAATTAAGGATATTGGTTATGGTGTCGCCTCGGCCAAAGTCGAACTGGCCGTGACCGGGATGACCTGCGCCAATTGCTCTGCGGCGATTGAAAGAACTTTGCGAAAGAAAATCCCCGGCGTATTGGACGCCGCAGTCAATCTGGCCACGGAACGGGCCACGGTTGAATACATCCCCACCATCACGACCCAGGATGACATTATCGCGGCCATCGTCAGGATTGGATACGGGGTGATTCCACCTGACACCGGGGATACCGAGGAAGACGCCGAACAGGTCGCCAGACGGGCCGAAGTGGCGGATCAAACCAGAAAATTTTTTATTGGAGCATTCTTCACCCTGCCTTTGTTTATCCTGAGCATGGGCCGGGATATGGGCTTATGGGGTGACTGGAGTCACCAGGTCTGGGTCAACTGGTTGCTCCTGGCCCTGGCTACTCCGGTGCAGTTCTATACCGGTTGGGATTATTACACCGGGGGATGGAAGAGCCTCAGAAATCGGTCGGCCAACATGGATGTCCTGGTGGCCATGGGGTCGTCGGTAGCCTATGTCTATTCATTAGTCGTGCTGGTCTTGATGCTACCGGGACAGCATGTCTATTTTGAAACTTCGGCGGTGATTATAACCCTGATTAAACTAGGGAAGATGCTGGAGTCCCGGGCCAAAGGCCGAACCGGTCAGGCTATTCGAAATCTTATGGGGTTGCGCCCCAAAACCGCCACCATTATAATCGACGGCGTTGAAAAGGAGATTCCCCTGGCCCAGGTCAAGGTCGGCGATCTGGTCATAGTCCGCCCAGGAGAAAAGGTGCCGGTGGACGGACTGGTTTTAGAGGGAATCTCGGCGGTTGATGAATCCATGCTCACCGGTGAGCCACTGCCGGTGGATAAAGGACCGGGAGACACAGTGACCGGAGCCACTATCAATACAGAAGGGCTGCTCAAGATCAATGCCACCCGAGTGGGCAAGGACACGGCCCTGGCTCAGATTATCAGACTCGTCCAGCAGGCCCAGGGCAGCAAGGCGCCCATCCAGGCCCTGGCCGACAAAGTGGCCGCGGTGTTCGTTCCCACGGTCATCGGCCTGGCCATCCTAACCTTTATTGTCTGGTGGCTGGTTGGCGGGGCTTTTGTCCCGGCTATGATCCGACTGGTGGCGGTGCTGGTGATTGCCTGCCCCTGTGCCCTGGGTCTGGCCACTCCCACGGCCATTATGGCCGGAACCGGGAAAGGCGCGGAGCGAGGCCTGTTATTTAAGAACAGCGAGTCCCTGGAGCGGGCCACCCAGATCAACGTAGCCGTTTTGGATAAGACCGGGACTATTACCGTGGGCCAACCTGTAGTGACCGATGTCCTACCGCTGCCACTCCCGGATCGGTCTATGGAGGCAAATGCCGTCTTAAGGCTGGCCGCCTCCGTCGAGCGGGGTTCGGAGCATCCTATTGGCCGAGCCGTGGTCAATTCAGCCCAGGAGCAAGGGATGACCCTGGAGGAACCTATGGACTTTCAAGCCGCCGGCGGCCTGGGGGTCAGAGCGGCCATCGATGGGCAAATGGTTTTTGTGGGCAAACCGAACTGGTTTCGGGAGATGGGGGTGGATCTGAACCCGGCTGAGAAGGAGATCAATCACCTGCAACGCCAGGGCAAGACGGTCATGGTGGTGGTCGTGGCCGATGCCGCGGTGGGGCTTATCGCCGTGTCTGATCGGGTTAAGGAGGATTCTGGGACGGCCATCGCGGAATTGCACCAGATGGGCATCAAGGTGATCATGCTTACCGGGGATAACCTCCAGACGGCTCGGTCAATTGCCGACCAGGTTGGGGTGGACGATATCTTCGCCGAAGTCCGGCCTGAGGAAAAATCACTCCAGGTGAAGAAATTGCAGGATCAAGGCTATATCGTCGGGATGGTTGGCGACGGAATAAATGACGCCCCGGCGCTGGCCCAGGCCGACGTGGGGATAGCCATCGGCACCGGCACCGACGTGGCCATGGAAACCGCCGGCGTAGTCCTGGCCGGAGGGCATCTGACCGGAGTATCTCAAGCCATCAAGCTTAGCCGGGCGACCATGCGGACGGTCAAACAAAATCTATTTTGGGCTTTTATCTACAACATTATCCTGATTCCTCTGGCCGCCGGGGTGTTGGCCCCTTTTCCTTCGCTCCCTGAGGCCTTGCGTCATCTACATCCTATGCTGGCCGCCCTGGCTATGGCCCTGAGCAGCATCACGGTGGTCAGCAATAGCCTGTTGCTATATCGGGCCAAGATAAATTGAGGGACAAGTCACCAGCAACCCAATGTCGTTGACTTAAGGGTCACCTCACTCTTGTACGGAATGACATAAGGACGTTAAGATTTCTCGCTTCGCTCGAAATGACAGATGTACCGTACAGTCAGGATAGTGCCTACCGCATGCGTCCTCCTTGTCATTTCGAGCGAAGCGAGAAATCTTACTACGTGCTTTCCTCCGGATTAAGTCAATGACATTGACCAGTAACCAGTAACAATACAACCTACCAGGTAAAAATATGGATAAGATAATTATAGAAGGTGGACGGAGATTAACCGGCGAGGTGGTGATTAGCGGCGCCAAGAACGCGGCTTTGCCTTGTCTGGCCGCGGCCATTTTGGCTCCGGGCATCTGCCGGTTCCACAACATTCCCAATCTGCGGGATATCGTCACCACAAAAAAACTGCTGGCCAATCTGGGGCTGACCTTTGAGGGAGATTCTTCGCTCCAGGTGGATGCCTCCAATCTGGCGGATCATGTGGCCCCTTACGAATTGGTCAAGACCATGCGGGCCTCTGTTCTGGTTTTAGGGCCGCTGGTGGCCAGGCTGGGCAAGGCTAAGGTTTCTTTACCCGGTGGATGCGCCATCGGGGCCAGGCCGGTGAACATGCACCTGAAGGCCCTGGAGGATCTGGGTGTGTCCATTAAGCTTGAGCACGGCTATATTTACGCCGATGCGCCCGACGGGCTTAAAGGCGCCACCATTGTGTTCGATCAGCCTACGGTCACCGGGACGGAGAATATCCTCATGGCCGCGGTGATGGCCAAAGGCCAGACCATCATGAAAAATGTGGCCAGGGAGCCCGAAGTCTCGGAGCTGGCCGGCCTGCTAAACCAGATGGGGGCCAATATCGTCGGGGCCGGGGGACCGGAACTGGTCATTGAAGGCGTGGAGGGATTGTATCCGGTGGAGCATACCATTATGTCCGACCGGATTGAAGCCGGAACCTACATGGTGGCCGCTGCCCTGACCGGCGGAGAGGTGACCATCAAAAGATGCCCGGCCGAGTACCTGGGCGCCTTTATAGAAAAACTGGTTAAGTCTGGGACCGAGGTGATCACCCTGGGCGATGCCACGTTGGTCCGCCGGACCGGCCCCATCAAGAGTGTGGACATTAAAACCACGCCCTACCCTGGTTTTCCGACGGATATGCAGGCCCAATTCATGGTCCTGATGTCTTTGGCCAATGGCCTGTCGGTTCTTTCCGAGACCATTTTTGAAAACCGGTTTATGCACGTCAGCGAACTCCGGCGCATGGGCGCGGATATCGTGGTGGAGGGACGGAATGCCATTGTCCGGGGGCAAAAAGGCCTGTCCGGCGCCCCGGTTATGGCCACGGATCTGCGGGCCAGCGCTTCCCTGGTGTTGGCTGGGTTGGTGGCTACCGGCACTACCGAAATCTCCCGAGTCTATCACCTTGACCGGGGATACGAACACATTGAAAAAAAGCTGGCCGCATTAGGCGCCCAGATATCTCGGATTCAAGAGTAGCCGATAATCCACAGAGGAGAGGATAATGACCAGGCTCAAGATGCTTTCCCTGTTTCGGACCAAACCAATCCAGGCAACTGTCCAAGAGACTACGGAAGAGAAGCACCGACTCAAGAGGAGCCTCCGAGCCCGAGACTTAACGGCCTTAGGCATAGGCTGTATTATCGGCGTGGGAATATTCGTTTTGCCCGGCGTGGAAGCTGCCAACCATGCCGGCCCGGCCATCATCTTGTCTTTGATCCTGGCCGCCCTGGCTGCCGGCTGCAGCGCCTTGAGTTACGCCGAACTGGCTTCGGTGGTGCCGGTCTCGGGCAGCGCCTACACTTATGGTTACGTCGCATTCGGTGAAATTGTGGCCTGGATCATTGGGTGGGATCTTATCTTGGAATACATGGTCGGAGCCATGCTGGTGGCCATCGGGTGGGCCGGGTATTTTACCAATTTGGGCAACCACTTGTTACAGCCCCTGGGGTTGACCATTCCCCACGCTTTATCCGCTCCGCCCTGGGGAGCCCATCCGGGCATAATTAACCTGCCCGCGGCGTTGATCATCGGTTTAATTACCTGGCTGTTGGTCCGGGGAATCAAGGAGAGCAGCCAGGTCAATCTGGGCATTGTCGCGGTGAAGCTCTCGGCTATTTTGCTTTTTATCGCGGCCGCGGCCTGGCATATTAATCCTAAGCATTGGCAACCGTTCATGCCTTTCGGATTCAGCGGAGTGGCCACCGCCTCAGCCATTTTGTTTATGGCCTATGCGGGATTTGATTGCGTCTCCACCACGGCCGAGGAGGCGGTCAACCCGCAACGGGATATGCCCATTGGAATCCTGGGGTCTTTGCTGGTGTCCACCATTCTGTATTTGGCGGTGGCGGCTGTGTTAACCGGGGTCATTTCGTACACCAAGCTAAGTGTGGCCGATCCCATTGCCGTGGCGTTGAATGCTATCGGCATGCCTTGGGTCTCGTCCTTGGTCAGCCTCGGGGCAACGATTGGAATCACCAGTGTGCTGCTGGTCCTGTTGGTGGGGCAACCCCGAATATTTTTCTCCATGTCGCGAGACGGGCTGCTTCCGGAAAGGCTGGCCGCGGTTCATCAGCGTTATCGGACACCATATCTGACAACTATCATTACCGGCGCCCTTACTACAGTGGGCGCGTCGTTGTTGCCGATCCACCTGGTGGCGGAACTGTCGGCCATCGGGACCCTGTTCGCCTTCGTGATCGTCAGCCTGGGCGTCATTTTATTGCGTTATACCCGGCCGGACATTCACCGGACCTTCAAGGTCCCCTTTTTCCCCTTCACCCCGGCCCTGGGGGTGATCCTATGCGGCTACTTAATGGTCAACCTGCCGGCAGCCACCTGGATCCGATTTGTCATTTGGCTGGCCATCGGCCTGGTTATCTATTTCGCTTACGGCTACCGGCATAGCCGGTTGGCCCACTCCACGTCGAGATGATGTGGAGCCCGCAAGAGTCCGGGTTCTCGGCGCAGAAAGGCAGTTTATGGCGAACAGGCCAAACTAATGGCTCAATTTAAATAGGTACCTGTGCTAGATCAAACTGGGTGACATTATGAAAAAATGCTCTAAATGCCTTAAAGAATTTGAGTCACAGTTTGCTTTTTGCCCTCAGTGCGGTGGCCCCCTTTCGGATTATGGAGAGGTCCAGGAAAATGAAGCAGCCGCTACGGACGACCAGGTGATGCTGGACGGTAAAATCAGATTACCCGGAGATACCGGAACCTCCGCTGAACCGTCAGCCAAAGGCCCGACTAAGGAAATGGAACCCGC
>JADFYC010000020.1:0-426 GCA_015233295.1 Deltaproteobacteria bacterium
ATGGGGGAAGCGCCGCCAACCGCGGGTGTCAAACCGTCCCTTGATCTCGGTTTCCGCGTTTTCAAGCTCGACTCCACCAACATCCGAGTCTGGGAACCAGATCGAGACGATCTGACACAACTGGTCTTGGAATCGGTGCAGCACATCAAATCCGACCGAACCGAGCAGGACATTCTTTTTGAGCTTCTTCTCAAGCTCGGCCTGGACCTCTGCACGTCCATAGAACAGAAGACCTTTGCCGGCCTGGTCGTCCATAGTATCGGCGCGGGGGTCCTTTTAGTCTGCCTGACTCCGAAAATCAGCCGGGAAGAGATCCAGCCCCTGGGGCTCGGAATCGCTGATTGGCACAAAGAGCTGGCTCTGGCGGCTGAGAGCACCGTAGTCTTTCGCGACAGCGCCTTTGCCGACGACGTGGCCAAGATCAAC
>JADFYC010000020.1:499-19364 GCA_015233295.1 Deltaproteobacteria bacterium
CGACGGGAAGGTGACGGTAGATGTATTTTTTGCCCAGGACAATTTTTGGCTCACGCAGAAAACGATGGGCGAATTGTTCGGCGTAAACAAATCAGCTATTTCCAAGCACTTAAAAAATATTTACGAAAGTGGTGAACTGACGCAAGCGGCAACTGTTTCCAAAATGGAAACAGTTCAAACCGAAGGAGAGCGCCGGATCGCACGCGAGGTGGAGTTCTACAACCTGGATGCGGTGATCGCCGTGGGGTATCGCGTCAATTCGGTAAAAGCCACGCATTTTCGCATCTGGGCTACCAACACCTTGCGGGAGTTCGTGATCAAGGGGTTCGTGATCAACGACCAGATGCTCAAAAACGGCCGGGCTTTTGGAAAAGACTATTTCGATGAGCTTCTGGAAAAGATTAGAGAAATTCGTGCCAGTGAGCGCCGGGCCTACCAGAAGATAGCGGACGTGTTCGAGCAGTGCAGCAGTGATTACCGGAGCAACAGTGAAGAGACGCGGCTTTTCTACCAGATTGTCCAAAACCAGCTCCACTTCGCCACTACAGGCAAGACTGCCGCAGAGATTGTCTTTCAACGGGCGGACAGCGAGAAACCATTCATGGGTCTGACAACTTGGAAGAATTCGCCTAAGGGCAAAGTTCTGAAAAGCGATGTTACGGTGGCCAAGAACTATCTGAACCGGGAGGAAGTATCGAAACTGAACCGGCTGGTGACCATGTTCATAGATTTTGCTGAGCTGCGGGCATTGAACCACCAGATCATGACCATGAAAGACTGGCTGACCCAGGTGGAAAGATTCCTCAACTTCACCGACCAGCAAATTCTGCGACATGCGGGAAAAATTTCCCACGAGATGGCCATAGCCAAGGCCCATGAAGAATATGAGAAATTCCGGATCAAACAGGATCGGGAGTATCTTTCTGACTTCGACCAGACGTTTGCGCGGTATCTCAAGGGAGAGGACAAGCCATGAAACTCCATTTTGAGCCTGACCTCGACTTCCAGCTTGCCGCCGTAGAGGCCGTATGCGACCTTTTTCGCGGGCAGGAAATTTGCCGGACCGAGTTTACCGTGACGCGGCCTCGGGTTCCCCATGGTCCTGTCCAAAGGGAATTGGGTTCCGGGCCTGCGTATAATGAGCTAAAAACGAACAAAAAAATACTGGATGGCCTCGGCATAGGCAACCGATTGACCCTGCTTGATGATGAAATCTTGAAGAACCTGAATGAGGTTCAACTTCGTAACGGACTGCCTCCTTCTCCAGCGCTGGCTTCGGGCGACTTCACCGTGGAAATGGAGACGGGAACAGGGAAAACTTACGTTTACCTGCGAACCATTTTCGAGCTGAATAAGCGCTATGGCTTCACTAAGTTCATAATTGTGGTGCCGTCGGTGGCCATCAAAGAGGGCGTAGACAAGTCGATCCAGATCATGAAAGATCATTTCCGCTCGCTATACGCCAACACCACGTTTGACTCTTTTCTATACGATTCTAGTAAATTAGAACAAGTCCGCAATTTCGCCACCAGCGCGCAGATCCAAATTATGGTGGTGACTGTGGGGGCGATCAATAAGAAGGACGTCAACAACATCTACAGCGACTCGGAGCGGACCGGAGGCGAGAAACCCATTGACTTGATCAGAGCCACCCGACCGATTCTGATTGTGGACGAACCGCAAAGCGTGGATGGCGGCCTGGGGGGGAAGGGCAAGGAAGCGCTGGGAGCCATGAACCCGCTGTGCACCTTACGTTATTCTGCCACACATGCGGATAAACACCACATGGTCTACCGGCTCGATGCGGTGGACGCCTACGAACGTAAGCTGGTCAAGCAGATCGAGGTGGCCTCGGCCGCCATTGAAGGTGGGCACAACAAACCCTATGTGAAGCTGCTCTCAGTAAGCAATAAACGCGGCGTCATTACGGCCAAGGTAGAACTGGACGTGCAAAAAAAGTCCGGTGTCGGCCGCAAAGAAGTGACCGTCCAAGACGGAGACGATCTGGAACAGACGACCGAACGCGGCGTGTACCAAAACTGCCGGGTGGGTGAAATCCGGGTCGAAAAAGGCAATGAATTTCTGGAGCTGCGGGTGCCCGGCGGCCAACACTTCTTGCGCCTGGGAGAGTCTTTTGGAGATGTGGACCCTCTGGCCTTGAAGCGCCAAATGATTCGGCGGACCATCAAGGAGCACCTGGATAAAGAAAAACGATTACGGCCGCAAGGGATTAAAGTCTTGAGTCTATTCTTCATCGATGTGGTGGAGAAGTATCGCATGTACGACACCGATGGACAACCGGCCAAGGGCGAGTATGCCCGCATTTTTGAAGAGGAGTATCGACGCCTGGCTGACCACCCGGACTACCGGACGCTGTTTCAAGAAGTGGACCTGGCCGCCTCAGCCGAAGAAGTGCATGACGGCTACTTTTCCATAGACAAGAAAAAGGTTGGCTCGCAGACGGTGAAAGTCTTCAGAGACACCCGCGGAGACACGAAGGCGGATGATGACACTTATAATTTAATCATGCGGGACAAGGAAAAGCTCCTGAGTCTGGAAACGCCTTTGAAATTCATTTTTTCCCATTCGGCGCTCAGGGAGGGCTGGGACAACCCCAATGTCTTTCAGGTCTGCGCCTTGCGGGAAATGGGCACCGAGCGCGAACGCCGCCAGACTATTGGTCGGGGACTCCGCCTGTGCGTGAATCAAAACGGAGAACGGCTGCGGGGATTCGATATCAACACCTTGACCGCCATTGCCACCGAGAGGTACGAACTGTTCGCCGAAAATCTGCAAAAAGAGATCGAGCAAGATACTGGTATCCGCTTCGGTATCGTAGAATTGCATCAATTTGCCGCCATCCCGGAGATGGGTGATGGGTGCCGACGGCGCAACCGTTCCGATGGGCGTTAATCGGTCCGAAGAGATGTGGGATTATTTGCGCAACCAAGGTTACCTAGATACTAAGGGCAAGGTCCAAGACTCATTGCGGAAAGCGATTAAGGACGGCTCGTTCACGGTGCCGGAAGCTTTTGTCGCCCAATTGCCCCAGATTCGGGAAATCCTGCTCAAACTCAGCGGTAAGTTGGAGATCAAGAACGCCGACGAACGTAAACCGGTGCGGCCCCGTCGGGCGGTGTTGGACAGCGAAGAATTCAAGGCCCTGTGGGACCGAATTAAGCACAAAACCACTTATCGGGTAGAATTCGACAACGAGAAGCTGATCAATCAGTGTGTCGTGGCGGTCAGGAATGCTCCCTCCATCGCCGGAACCAGACTGCAATGGCGTAAAGCGGATCTGGCCATAGGCCGGGCCGGAGTCGAGGCAACCGAAACGGCTACTGCTGCACCGGTGATGATTAGTGAGCGTGACGTCGAACTGCCTGACCTGGTGACCGACCTGCAGGACAAGACCCAACTCACCCGCCGGACCATCGTGCGCATCTTGACGGAAAGTGACCGACTCGATGATTTTAAGCGTAACCCGCAGAAATTTATTGAATTGGTTGATAAGACGATCAATTTGACCAAACAGTCGTTCATCGTCGACGGGATCAAGTATCAGCGGATCGGGGATGAACATTATTATGCCCAAGAATTGTTCGAGCAGGAGGAACTGACCGGATACCTTAAGAACATGGTCATGGATACCAAAAAATCGGTGTTCGAACACGTGGTGTATGACTCAGGCCCAGAAGCCCGTTTTGCAGAGGACTTGGAGAAAAACGAAGCCGTAAAGATTTACGCCAAGCTGCCCGGCTGGTTTACCATCCCGACCCCCCTTGGTGGGTATAACCCGGACTGGGCGGTTTTGGTGGAAAGAGACGGGGCCGAACGCCTTTATCTGGTGGTAGAAACTAAGAGCAGCCTGTTTGATTTCGATTTACGTGACCGGGAAAAGGCCAATATTGCCTGCGGTAAAGCGCACTTTAAAGCTTTGGAGCGAGGCGACAATCCGGCCAAATTCAAAAAAACGACAACTGTAGAAAAGCTATTGGCCGGGATATGATGATGAACCTATCCCATTTTAACAAGAAGGACTTTCTTATTCCGGAATTGTCAGCTTAATTTCGTTTATAGGCATTTGAGGAACTATAGTCATTCTATTTTGACCCAGACGATAGCTCAACGAGAGTATTTTTATGACAGTCCACGTTAGCGATGAGGCAACGGTGATCGAGCAGGCAGTGCGGGCGTGCTGGGATTTGGCGGGGGTAGCATGACCTCCTATACCCCATCCGGCGCACGCCGAACGGGTGACGAGTACCAGGACCTCCAGTCGGCGGAGGTGCTCGTCCAATGGCTTGAACAGCCGGATGTCTATCGTTGGGTGCGACTGGAGACAATGGACGGCTCGCTCGACGACATTCAGGCCGAATATGCCGATGGCGCCCGCCTATTGTGGCAGGTGAAGTTCGGTACCGACGCGGCGGTGGAGTGGAAATGGAACGAGCTGTTAAAGCAAGAGAAAGGGAATAAGGGAGATCCGAAGCCTTCCTTACTCCAGAAATGGCAATCCTCGCTCAATAAAATTCTGGCCAATGGCGTCAAGGTGCGCGAGGCTGCCCTCGTCACCAATCGCTTCGCTCACTCATCCATTCAAAACCACCTCTCAGATTCAGGTCTCGTGGACTTCCACCGGCTTTCAGACTCCTTCCAGGCTAGCTTGGCTGAGCAACTGGGAGGGCCGGAAGCCGCCGCTTCATTTTTCGCTTCCTTTCATTTCTACTTCAGGGAGCGATCGTTCGAGGCTCTTGATGATTCCCTTGGGGTGCGTTTTCAGCGACTCGGGGGCACCCCAGAAGGTTGGACAAACCTGAAAAAGAATATCCGGCTCTGGATCAACCACAAGGACAAGCCCCCACCTGACGGCACCATCACGTTAGCAGATTTACGGGCTGCGGCGCAGTGGCGTATTCCGCCTCGGATACCACAAGCGTTCGCCGTTCCAAAGGACTATGTAGCTCCAGAATTATGGAGCGAACAAGAAGTGAAGCCACGGATTCAATCTGGTGATGATCGTCTGATCATTGTGACCGGCAGCCCTGGGGCCGGCAAGAGCACTTACTTGAGCTGGCTGGTCAGCCACCTTCGCAGCGCGGACTTACCCGTTGTGCGCCACCACTACTTCCTATCCACCACGGACCCGACTTCCCGCCGATCCGACTGGGAAACGGCTGCAGACGCCATTATTGGCCAGATTCGTTCCTCATACCCAGAACTAGTAAAAGACGTTGGGACCCAGAACCCGCGACCGGATATCTTGCGTGATTTCCTCACCGAGGCAGGCACCAGACGTACAGGCCAAGAACCGCTCGTGGTCATCGTGGATGGCCTTGATCATGTCTGGAGGGACATCGGCAGGGAAAACGGACTACAGCGGTTGTTCGATTTGCTCCTCCCTGTACCGGACGGCGTTCTGGTCATCGTCGGCACTCAGGACGTCGATATCACGAATATCCCACTAAAGCTTCGCAATCTATGCCCGCGCGACCGTTGGCTGGAAATTCCATCTCTAAATAGAGCAGATGTTCTCCGATGGCTTGAATACCATAAGGAGGAACTTAAACTACCCGAAGATGGACACCATGCCGGGGAATTGTTCAGCAGCCTGGTGGACGCATTTCTTGATGTCGGCGGGGGGCATCCGCTGGTCCTACATTACTCCCTGGCCGCTGCCTTGCAGTACGGCCTCCCGGTACGCCCAGACCAGGTGCGAGCGTTACCGAGCTTCGATCCGAGCAGCCGCATGGCGGACTACTACCAGGTGCTCTGGCAGAACATCAGTCCGGAAGGACACAGCCTCCTGCACCTGCTCGCAGGATTCCCTTGGGCCTGGCCTCCTGACGGGCTAGTGCAATGCTTGGCTCAGCATAAGGACCTTGTTCTATTTGAGAAGGCGAAATGCGCCGTCCGACACGTCCTTGGAACCTCACCTGCTGGAGTGACCGCGTTCCACGAGAGCCTCCTGGCCTTCGTCCGAGCGTTGCCCGAGGACGAACACCAGATCGCAGCACGATCACTTCGGGCGCAGGTCATAGATTGGCTCACCCATAGGGCACCGGAGTACTGGCGGTGGGAGGTACGAGTGGGAAGAACGGGCCAATAACGGAGACACAGAGCTGCTCATTTCGAGTCCCACCTTAGACTGGTGTATCGATTCTCTGGTAGCCGGCCGGGGTAGATCGGAAGTCGCGGCGGTGGTGGCCGCAAGTGGACGGGCTTCGCTTGAGTCAGGGCGCCTCGGCGTAGCCACGGAACGGCATTTTATCGACGCATATCTTGAGCAAGCAAGCCATGTGCAAGGCGTTCTTCCGAAGTTGATATGGTTGTCGCTCCATCATCTCGACCCGAGCCTCCGCGATTTGGAACTCAATCTGTTTCTCTCGCGAAAGGATCAGGTAACCGAGGAAGAGATCGAGGCTGTGGCGGAGGTAGCCTTCTCCTGGGGGTGCCAAGATATCTGTCAAGAACTGCTCAGCGAGTGCATAGAACGATGGCATGCTGAAGCGCGGCGCTCGGGCCAGTCGATCAATGACACCTTTTCTTCTCTTGAAAAGAGTCTGCCCTTACTGATCGCGGCAAGCCTGAAAACACCTGCACAAGGGGTGTACCAGCGTTCGGTCTCAAAATATTGCAAAGAGATCAATTGGTGCACGCGAAGAAACTACGCCAAGGCGCTCGCTCGGCTTTGTAATGTCGGCGATGAAACAAGTTCTATCTGGGAGGAGCTCCGTTTCCTGGCTAACCAACCAGGTCGGGTGTCATTTGAGGCGGTTGACGAAATCGTCCGGCTTGCTTGCCGAGATGGCTTTGACCCGTATGGCTGGATCGAAAATCCGGAAGCGCGTCGTTCCGGATTGCTCCGATGCTACCGAATTTGGTGTAATCAGACTGCGCAAACATTGGCTGACACACCTCGGGCGGTGTCGTTCAAAGCAGTTTGGAGCGATCGTTTCGGTTACGGAGATGAGGGCATATTTATTGACTCGGCGCGCTCGTACTTCTTCTCCTGCCTAGCTTCTGTAGTAGAGGGGCGACAACCTCCGGATGCCGTCGATCTGAATGATCGAGCTTCCAATGTGGCGATGTTTTTGTTCTTGTTGAGAGACCTGGCAATTAAGGCTGCCGCTTCTAAAGAGGCCGGAGAGGTAGTTGGGGGAGCATGGCTTATTGACCGGCTCGGGGGTATCGATCCGTCCAATATGGAAGCAAACGATCTGGGCAATCATCTCGTGTACCGAACGCCGATGGCCCGGATAATGGTCGCCATCGCCCAGGATCTGGATGATCTGCATCACGCCGGGACCGGCCGCGTGTCTCTGACTCGCGATGTGGTCGAGGCGGCGATCAATGGCGCTTGGACATGGGCGAGTATCTGGATTGAAGACCGTGTTGAACGTCGTCTCAAGATGGGAGAATCTGAGGCTGCTGAATTATTGATCCACCGGGAGCGTGTCCGTCTGGCGGACGGCTTAGACTACCTCTCCACCAGGGCAGAGCAGTACGCTTCGCTGGCCCAGTTCTGTCATCTCCATGGGAGATGGGCTGACGCAAAAGATTTTGCGAGACTGGCGACGAGAAACCTCCTGGGGCATGGTGAGCATAAGGACTATATTCTTTTCGACATACTAAAGGCCATCCGTGTTGCCGCCCCTAGTATGAACAAAGAATGCACCTTGAAACATCTTCAATCTATTTCTCCCGTGATTAGAGTCGTGGACGATATCACGGACGGAGACGAGACGCGACACCTTAAACCTGAGTTGGCCGAGGTTGTCGCCGAGGTGGCGCCTGAAGCGCTCCCGCCTTACTTGAGGGCACTGCAGAGAGATCAGCAGCACTGGGTTGTTGAGTCTTCCTTCACCGATCTAGTGAGGACGATTCCGCTGGAAACCGTTTTCGATAAGGCACTCGCTGCCACGCTGGTTCATGAAGAGGCACTGACCGCTTTGCAGCACCTCGCAGATAAAGGCGATGCGGATGCCGGATTAGTTCTCAAGAACACCTTGACGTACTGCGGACGACAGGCGGCTACTCCAGAAAGGTCGGATGTTGGGTCTCCCAGGCCGATCGAGGGAAGTCATGAGAAACTGTCCTTGATTGAAAACTATCCACCAGACCGGTTGACCGAGTTTTTGCAGGCAGTGCGGAATGCGCGCATTATCGGGGATAATCTACCGGCGGCCTGGACAAATTATTGGATGTCAAAAGATCCCAAAAAGTTGCTTGCGGTGTTGTCTGAATACCTGATGGCGCATGGTCGCCCGCTGGAAAATAAGACCGGCTATCAGGTCGTCAAGCTAGCCTTGGAACTGTCTGGTCCACAAGCGGCGATGAACTGGATGATAGCCTACCATATAGCCTCGTCCGGATGGGGCATGTATTATCGGTTAAATGACGTGACTTGGATCTGGGAGATTATTCAAACTCGATTCAAGAATAAGTGGATTGAATTCATTATCGCAACGAGTCGCCTGCGATGGGGATCGGCGGGAGGAGCTCCGAGTTGGGGGATCGAGCGTATGGTCCGGTTCCTTGATACGGTTGGCGAAACAAATCGAATCGGCGAGGTCCTCGATGCAGCGGTTCGCTGGGCGGCGGGGTTGGCGGCGGACATGCGGCTTCCCGACCCGGCTTTGACACCCGACCCGCCTGACGTTCCGCCAGCGTTGCGGTTGCTTGTCGACCGACTCGATTGTCCGTCGAGGATGGTCCAGGAACGAGCCGGTTGGTCGCTGGCCGAGCTTTTGGCTGACGCGAAAACGCGGGATGTTACGACGAAGGCTGTACTGGATTGGCACGCAGAGGTGGCCTTGGAGCTTCGGTCTTGTACTTTGCTGCTGATCCTTCATCTTGCCCGCACTGCTCACGGCACTCCGGCGCTCGCCTGCGTAGAAATTGCTCGTCAAGCAGACCTGAAGCCATCCATCGGCGTGGATTTGCTTCTGCGCGAATTCGGAAACGAAGGCACAGAGCTTGCTGAGAGTTTGGAATACCGAACACAGCATTACGGGTGTCCAACCGCCGACTTCCCTGGAGTCGAGAATTTCGACTTGATGATCAGGGCATATCTATCTCGGTGTCTTCATGACCAGGCAAAAGGCCTGAATGAGTCCGGCATTCCCTTCCTGCGGCAGTGGGAATGGGAGTCGGATACACTCGCTCGGCAGCAAGGTCTGTCGCTCCAATTAGATCCTCCTCACGGTCACCATTACGTGGGAGGCGTTGATGAGGGGGAGCTGGAAATAAACGACAGGATTTCCATAGTTCTGCGTTCGGCCTATCTACGAGCTCTTCATTGGGCTATTGACCAAGCCAAGCTCACTGTCGATGTAGCCGCGATTCATGCCAGAATATTGGCGGTCATGGCTGATCCGATTTGGTGGGCTGTCCGTCCCACTGAGCCCCCACGTTGGTGGCCGGCAGACCCGGAAGGTGCGGACGATGGGCTGGATATGCTCGCAGAGGCGGTTGGTCAGGCGGTAAAGAATCGCTTGAATAATAGAGGCCCTAACGATGAGGAGGTGCTTCTTTTCGCAGCCGGGCCGGTGGGAAACCGGCCGGATTTCCGGGCGGAAGTCGTTGTCAGAGCTTTTTTTCAATCAGCCCATGGACCATTAAAACCATCTATACTGGAACTATCTGGGATTCCGCGGATAAGCTGCCGGCCCATTCCGCCTCGAATGTTCTTGCCGGGAGCTTACATGACCTTCGAGCAAGAGTACGCTGTAATTGCCTCTGGCTGGCTCATGGCTCCATTGGCGTGGTGTCTTTGGCCCGGCACCCTCGACTGGCTGCTGCCCGACCGTCATCGACGCGGCCTAGTCATGCCCGCAACCTGGCTGTTTACAGGTGAGTCCAGCATTTACACCGAGCCTGAGCAGGTTCTCATAACGCTGGGTGAACACCAGGTTGCTCGCTATCATTACTGGAATGATGATCTACGCGAACGGAAATACCTCGAAGCCGGGACAAGGGTGGGTGCAGAGCTGCTAATCCAGCGAAGCTGTCTGGAACCCCATCTTGAGGCCGGCGCAAGTATTTGCTACATAGTGACGTTGTCTATCCAACAGCGCGAGAAGTACGAAAAGCAGTTTAGCCAGCCACGAACGGCGGGAATCTGGGGCATCGAGGGGAGCTGAATTGTCCGGCCCGAACCTTGGCGACCTCCGGTTCTTGTCTATCTGCAAGCCATCTTCACAGTGCAAGCAGTCGCATCAGCATGATTAAGGTCATGTCTAAACAGATTATCATCGTGATATTACGTCCAGTTCAGAGGTTCGGCCGAGTATAGTCAACCGAATATGACACATAAGACTCCATATAACCTGATTACGTTTCCTAATAACATCATAAAGACCTTCCAGAGAATCATTACCTGTGTTTAGACAGTGAGATAGAAGTGCTATTCTTTTTTCTGATGAGGCCAAGGGCCACGTTATTTGACCACCCCCAGGGCCAGGTATTTGACCAGAGGCAAGGTAAAATGGACTGGCCACCTCCAAAGCGTGCCTCATGTTCTACCCTACTTCGTTGCCCGATTGGGACGCCGGAAGCTGATTACCCTTGTGTAGCCCAGCATCTTTTGCCGGTCCCGTGGTCTTCCCTTTGGGGTTTCTGGTTGCCGGGGCAAGGTCAGATCGGAATTCCTGGCTGATGTTCACAGTTGAGCGCGTGGTGGCCCTGCTGGCGATCAGGGTGACCGCTCAACGTGTCCTCCACCCTATTTGAATCAAGTCCCTGGTGGCGATGACAGCGGCGGTCATATAAATGAATTTCCTTTCTATTATCCGGTGCTGGCTGTGACCGTCAGCAGTGCTGAAGCGGTGGGAGCTTCGGTACAAAAAAATGGAAGAGAAAAAAGATAAAGGCCAGGTGAGAATCTGGTCCTTTATTTTACCCGGTGAAGTAACCCGTCTATCGGATAGTAATTTCTTTAAACTATTACTTTGTGATCAGTTGAATCACCTTGTCCTGCTTCGGCTTCAGCAACCCGGCGCTAAGTTCAGCGGCTTGCCGGACCGTTTGGTCTGACAGATGGGCGTACCTGGCTGTGGTGCTGGTCTGCTTATGGGTCAGGAGACGGCCCACAGTGTAAAGGTCCACCCCATTACTGACCAGGTGACTGGCGAAGTTGTGACGGAGGCCGTGGAAGCGGAAGTTGTCTGGCAGACAGGCGGCCTTCCGAATCCTGGCCCAGGGTCCTTTGAAGTCGGTCCCCTGCCCACCATTGCGGCCGGAGAAGACGTAATCAGAAGAGCACGGTCCAACTGTTGGGGGGCGGCTAGGGCTTCGACATTGACCGGAATCGTCTCGGTCTTGCCGCCCTTGGGTTCTCGCAAGGTGACTAAATAACGGTCAAAGTCGATATCGGCCCAGGTAAGTTTGAAGAGTTCACCCCGGCGGACCCCGGTCAGCATGGCGAACCGGATAAAGGCAACAGTTTCCCGACACGGCCAGGACTCCAGGACATCATTTAGCCGCTGCATTTCATCTTCAGACAAAAATTCGGTCACCTGTTTGTCGAGTTTGGGCAGTTCCGCCTTAGTCACGGGATTTTCACCGTTGTAGAGGCCCCATTTTTTTTGGGCAGGTTGCACAGGCGCCTGAGTAAAACCAATTGGTGTTTGATGTTGGCCTTGAAAAAATATCTACTCCATATTCAGGCTATTCACACGTTTCTTTCAGCTTCGTAACCTCCTACAGCGGCCAGGTCTCGAAAGAAACCAGCGACGGCAAAAAGACAACCTGGAGCGTGACTAGGCTCAATGCCGCACAGTACGAGTGACAACTGAACTTGGTCTGAGTGGAGTGGATTCAAATAACCTACTTCCACCATGCCTGAGAAGCGGCCGGAAGGAAATGTCCTGAATGAGGAAAAAGAATGAACATCTTCACGTCCTCCGTTCTCTATTCGGGTTATAAACCTTGAAATTAAACAAGCTTTGTGGGGCAGTCCGACAGGCGAGAATTTGCAATCGATTGCATCGGGATAATCTTCTGTAAGCAGACGATGGGCGGGTGAGTTTTCCCTGCCCATTTCTTCTTACCCCCCACCTACCCCACGACCTGACTGGTCCCGATGGAATTATTTTGGGGTCGGTGAGGCAAAGATTTTATCCCGTCGCCGGTGTGGGGGAAGTCTCCGTGTGGGGTAGGCCATGCCGGAAGCCCTTATGGGGTAAAGAACCATGTGGGGTAGGTGTGGGGTAAATTCGGCCGGAAAAAGAAAAAAAGAGCCATCCACATATGGCCCCTTCTCACAACTGATTGATTTATTTGGTGCCGAAGGTCGGAATCGAACCGACATGATCGCAAGGATCGGGGGATTTTGAGTCCCATTAATTTTTGCACGTAACGTAGCGTCACCATTACAATTTATTTTCTCATATCAGCCGGTTAAGTTCAAATTGCATTGTCCTTTAGTGTCCCTTGATGTCCTTTGAAGTCCCTACATGTTGGTCCTCAAAGTTCAAACGAAGTTCAAACGCCGTTCAAACGAGTTCAAACAATGAGGGTAGGAGCCGCCCTGGATTTGGCTTCTGGACACGTCAAAAGATGGTTCTGGACAAGCCCGAGATATGGTTTCAGGTTCCCACACCGAAAATATAAAGAGTTTGCCCATGGGCATCTAACCAGTCGCTGGTATCTTGAGAACGGCTTTATTTTGAAGTTTGATGATGTTATGATTAGAAGAGATAGATTCTTGGTTTGGTCGATTGAGATAGACCGGGTGTGGACGAATATTGTGTCCTTGACATCCTGGAACTAAGCGCAATAGAGATTCTCCCCATTTACCAAAGACGACGGTCGATAGATATCTGAGGTACTCCAAAATTCAATGGCGTCATGTCGGCCTCAGCTCCCTTCCAGTATTCTTGTTACCGAAACTTCGCCGTTAGACCTCAACAACTCTACCGATATAATTTTGCTATCTTTTTTAACCTCTCAGGCCCCTCGATCATAGACCTCTCTCAAATGGTCATCATTTATCCTCGGCTACCTCTACCGTCAAAAATACTAGGCAACCCATCCTCGTCCAGCAAAACCAGATGGCTTCTTATCCCGGCTCAGTTGACAATCTCCTTGTGTTCATGAGCTATGTTCACGATTGAATTTGTGAAATCATATAACTTCAAAATGCTTATTCCGTAATGCCAACTTCAACTTTATTTTGGATAACGGCGAAGTTCGGGTTGAGTTGGTTGGTTCTTCTGTCTTTTCGCTTTGTTTTGATTATTGAGTTTTTGTGATGTTGTGAAAATTGCCTGGCTAAACTTATTATTCGATAATGGATGAAGGTTTATTTTGATCAAAAGGTTTTTGGATATTTTGGCCCTGAGCTGACTGGCTGACTGGCTGGGTCGGTGGGTCGTCTTGCTATTCTCTTTCTTGTGAAACTATATCAAAGCAGGTCTTGACAGTTACAGATTCACAAAACTCATCCAAATTTATAATGTTTTCTGATGGGCATGACGATGTTCCAGTGGCAAGACATACCTTTGGGGAAAATAACCAAATCACCCGCCTTGATAATCACGTCTTTTCCACCATCATGCGTGACGATAACTTCTCCCTCAAGAATATAGCAGGTCTCTTTTTCTTCATAGGACCAGGGAAATTGAGACGCCTCGCAGGTCCAAATGGGCCACGATGTGACACCCAGGTCGTTGACGAGTGACCCTGGATTATGTTCAATCTTAATTTCCATACGTATTCTCTCATGCTTCTTGCGTGTAGCTTTTGCTGATCCCCTCTATCCTCTGAAGGCAGGATAAAGATATCTGCCTCTTGACCTTACCGTTTGTTTTGGAGCGCATGTTGATCTGCATCATGGCCCTATCTTTCGAAACATCATGGTCATCGTATCAGGAACTGGTGTGAAAGTAAACAGGATTGCTTCTTCTCTTTGTATGTGAGTAAACATTGTCAAATTACATTACGTTACGCATTTGAGAGGGCGATAATTTATGCTTGACAATGGGGAGCGCCTCAGCACTAATATAAGTTATCTAAAATTTGTTGGTTAAGCAGAACAGGTATGGCTATTTTTCTAATTTAAATAGGTAAACCCCCGGCTCTGCCGGGGGACTCCTAAAGTTTGACAGTTCCGGGAATATTTGGGACGCAGTCTCTTCAGGACTGAGGCAAATTTGAAACTGGGAGATGCTCGATTCAACTCGTTCGTTTAATGGGCCATTGGATGGAGCATAAAAGGCAAGCTGCATTCCCATTGTGAGAAATCTCAACGAACGGAGACAGCATTACACAAACCACCTGATCTGAACCCGAGGCTACGCTGTAGCTACAGTTGGCAGAAATCGGGAGGTTGGTTGGGACCATATCAAACAACATGGTGAGAAAGATCAAAAACCGGATCAACCCAACCTGTTTGAATGGCGGCCACCTTTAGGTGGCTCATGGTTTTCAACCGCTTTGAGCGGTTCACATATTCAAGCCTCCGGCTTTGCCGGAGGTACCTGACTTGAAGTTTGATTAGGGAATGGATAGAAAGAATCGTTTTTTGAGTTGGTTGATTATGCTCGATTAGGGGGGCAAAGAGACTGGCCCCAAGCAGATCCAGGGGTGACAATTGTCATGGCCGGGACAGTAGTCCCTGTTGTCTTCGTTCGACCTTTTGGTTGAGAAGATTAAGTTGTTAGGATGCGGCGTGTGCCCAGGGAATACGTTGGTTCGCCTTTCTTTCAATTATCTTGCGTTTTGTTTTTCTTCGTCATTTTTTCTCCAGTTCCGGTGTCCATCCTGATCGCCCGTGGAATCCTCCGCCCCTGCTGGATTATCCTCTTGGCAGGCGTTACCCGCATTACTAGTCAGAAACCATATTTCACTTTTCGTTTTTCATTTTTGACAAGTTCTTTCATCGGCAGTGTCAAATACCCCTCGGACGGCCTTCATCAAATCATCTATTTCCACCGGCTTAGAGAGATAGACATCTATCCCTAGCGCCTTGGTGTGCTGTTCTGGTATCGACTCGCTGTTCCCCGTACAGAGTATTATGGGCATATTCGGCAGTAACTGTTTAATGTTTTTAGCCATTTCCAGACCGGTCATATGGGGCATGGTATAATCTGTGATAACCAGATCAAATTTTTCCGGCTCGCTCCTGATAAAGGACAGGGCCTCCAAGGGGTCCGTCGCAACTGTGACGTCATACCCCAATCTGTTTAGAATTTTTTTTCCCAATTCAGCCAGGAATTTCTCGTCGTCAACGAAAAGAACAGACTCAGACCCGGTATAGTCGGTGGTCAAGGCTTCCTTTTCATCTTTGACCGATATCCGCGCCGTGGGCAACAGTATCGTAAAAGTAGTCCCTTTGCCGATCAGGCTATCAACATCAATTATTCCGCCGAGTTCTTTGGTGATATTATGAATCACCGCCAATCCCAGGCCGGTGCCCTTGCCAATCTCCTTGGTGGTAAAGAAAGGGTCAAAGATCTTTTCTATAATGTCAGGGGCGATACCATGGCCGGTATCAGCCACAGAAAGTCGGGCAAATCGCCCTGGTTTCAAATCAGGGTAACAGGTCAGGTCGTCACGACCCAATTCCGCCTCTGTCAGCCTGATGGTCAGCACTCCGGGGGTCATACCCATGGCATGGGAAGCGTTGGTGCAGAGATTCATCAGGATCTGATGAATTTGCGTGGGATCGGTCATGATGGTTGTTTCGGGGCAGGATATTTCCTGCCTGATTTCGATGGTTGAAGGGAGGGAGGCCCGGAGCATTTTTATGGTTTCCTTCAGGATGACACCCAACATCACGGGTTTTTTTCCTGTGTCGGCTTTTCGGCTGAACCTGAGTATCTGATCTATCAGATTGACCGCCCGGACCCCGGCCTGGACTATGATATCTAAATTATTTTTAATAATCTGGGGATCGATTGATTCCGTTTTGAGATATTCTAGAGACAGTTCTGAATAACCGATAATAATCCCCAGAATATTATTGAAATCATGGGCGATTCCTCCGGCCAGAGTCCCGACGGCCTCCATCTTTTGGGCCTGGCGGAGCTGCCTCTCCAGCTTTTTCCTTTGGTTTTCCTCTTCCTTACGATCTGTAATGTCAATCATATTATAAGCGCGATAGAGACGCCGGCCCTGTTCACCCTTGACCGTAGTCACTGACACCAGAACTGGAAAGGCTGATTTATCCTTGCGGACATTTTTTGATTCAAAAGAATAATAGCCCCTCAATTCAGAAATATCGAGGTTAAGAGACAGGTTATTATTGGAACCTTGGTCAAACAGATAACTAATCGGTCTCCCTACAAGTTCGTCGGTGGTGAAGCCATGCATTTTCGCAAAGGCGGGATTGACCATCTCCAGGGTCAGGCCATCGGCGCTCTCCACCGCCACTCCCCATTCAACATCGTTAACTATATGAGACCATTTGGATAACTCTTGATTCAGTTTCTTCTTCTCTGTCACATCATTACAGATTAAAACAAGTTGTCCACTAGGCAGTTTATAAATATAATTTTCTCGCCAACTAACAGCTTTACCGTCTTCGTATAAATTGCGATTATAATGTTCTGGCCGCCCGGTTTTCCAAACACGCTCAAATACGTCCAGGAGCCCCGATGGTACGTCATAGGAAAAAGTCTGGGCGAAACTCTTGTCCAGTAGTTTATCTTTATGTATTTTTTCAATATATTCCCTGGCCTGATTCATTTCTTTAATGATGAAATCGCGGCCTTCGGAATTTGTTTCAAAAATAGTAACCCCCACATTAATATTATTAAATAATTCTCTAAATTTTATTTCATTTCTTTGCAGCGACTCTTCCATCATTTTGCGCGACGTAATGTCCGTCATACTGATGACGCAGCCAATAAACGTGCCTTCTTTGTTAAGAATATTGTTGGCGTTAATAACGAAAAAAAATTCCTGATCGTCCGGCAGCTTTAGGACGGCCTCAAGACCGGAAAAGTTGCCGGCGCCTTCCACGATGGACGAATAGGGCAGGCGCGTTTCATTACTTTCTTCCCCAATCAGACAGGCATTTTTGTTGACTATTTTGTTTAAGGGAAATACGATGTCAAAGGGCTGATACATGGGGTCTTGACGGCAAAGCTGGGCGGCCATGGCGCTGGCCCGCATAATTAAGCCGTCTGGGTTACAGACCACAAGAGGCTCGGCCGCCTGCTCAATAATGGAACGAGACAGTTTTTCTTCAGATAGAATCTGCTCATTGCGCTTCTGCTCCGTTAAATCAGTGACAACCATGCCCAGAAAAACGGATTTATCATCCATCCTGAGGGGATTCATAGATACATACGCTGGAACCCTGATGCCATCCCCTGCTTTAAGCTCGAGTTCTCCTTTGGCGCTGGTCTGACCGGCTTTCTGAAGCAACGTCTCAAAAATCCGACTGTCTTCGGGTGCCACAAACCGGCGAAACGAGGAGCCGGTTATTTTTGATATAGAAGTCCTGAGTATACCGCCTAAGCGGTGGTTACTATATAGAATTAGTCCATTGGTGTTAAGGATGGCGGCCCCTTCGCTCATCTGTTCAATAAGCAGTCGGTAGGTGTGATCCGCTCCTTGTTCGGCATAAATTTTTTTTCCCCCGGGTCTTGAAACGATCAGGGCATCAACATCACCCTGCCGCATAGCCTCGATGGTTCTTTCCGCCTCCGCCAGGCGGTCTTTGGCTTCGTTCAATTCCATCAGGAGTTGGCGTCCGGCGCTGTCTTCTACTATCATACCTTGCCCCGTTTCATGTCTTTGGTCTTACTCCCAGCTCCACCAGCACAAGGTTGGTATTGGATAGATCACCGATAATTCGGCGTTTGGCGTTTGGAGATTTGCTGATCAAAGTGGGTATGGCGATTATTTGGTCATTTTCAGCCAGTTCCGGCTGCTGATAGATATCAATCACGTTAAGTTCATGTTTACCATCAAGATTTTCTTGACAGATAAGTCTGATGCTCTCAATGGCTCTTAGTGACATGGGGGTTGTTCCGGCCACATATAAGGTTAATATGTGTTGTTCCCGATGGGGCGGATAATTCTCGACCGCCTCGGTCGCCCTTTCTTGTTTTGTTTTATCATCATTCATCGTTGCTTCTCCCTCTAATGAAAGGGCTCCAGGTTAAATCCCGTCTGATTTACGCATTTCGCCCATCCTTAGTGAGGTTTTGTCGAGACGATTCTCAGCCAGTTCATAAGACCGGATTAGAGTTTCCAGCTCTTCATTGTCGCCTTCAAACTGGGAACGAAGGGACTCAATTTGAAGTTCCATGATCCGGCGTTTTCGTTCCAGTTCCCGTTTCTTTGATTCCAGTTCCTGCTGAAGCCTTAATGTTCTCTCTTTTTCTTTAACCTCCTGGACGAATCTGGCGGTTCCGGTCAGTACACCTTCCTGGCCGACATAAACATCAACCAGTTCCACTCCATTGGAGGTCAAAAGAAATTCTCGGCTCTGGTTGGAATGGCTCATGCCGCGGGACTTGATAACATACAGGCCGCGATTGCGCTCTCCCCCGGATTCAATGCTCTTCAAGACAATCCAGGTATCCATCAATGATGAAACGCCTACTTCAGTCTGGTCGATAATCTCGCGGGCAACGGTCAGGTCGGTAAACAGTGAAGTGATTTGGCGGGCTTTCAAAAAATCCATCAGGCGAAGCAACATCATTTGAGCTTCATATGTGGTGCCGACGGCGTTCAGATTGGAGATTGGATCAACCACCACGTTTTTCGGCCTGAACTCATCAATCAGTGTTGAAAAAATGCAAGACCGGCATTAAGGGTTTAGATGAAATTACCGACGGAGGCTTGCCGGAGGGACGCCCCACTCTGGTATGCGGAGGCGCCGGTTGCGGCAAGACCCTCCTGGCTA
>JADFYC010000210.1 GCA_015233295.1 Deltaproteobacteria bacterium
CGGCCACAGAAACGTGTCTCTTACCTTCTTGAAGATTTTCATCATTACCTGGGCGTTGAAGAGACGATAAACCCGATGGCCGGCGAACTTCGGGCATTGATGAAGGAGCTGTATTCCCATATCGACCAGCGAGGAGAAAAGGTCTATCTTTTCGTCCCCCGTTCATACAAGTTGCCTTCTGAACTCGAACCCCTTTTCACCAATTACCCCACCAAGTCTAATGCGAAGACCTCGGGATACCTGTCCCGGTTTGGGCAATGCTTGACTGACCCGGCGTATTTGGAGCGGACCAAGCCGGTTATCGGGGCCACGGTCATAATCGATCGAGTAATTCAAATTCTAAGCCAGATGGAAACCAATAACCCTTTACTCGTCGGGCATCCCGGGGTCGGAAAAACCGCAATCGTCGATGGCTTAGCCAGGGCCATATATGCCCGTCAGGTCCCACCCGGTCTGAAGGATAAGATTGTCTATTCGCTTTCGTTGACCAACCTGATAGCCGAAACCAGATATAGAGGAGACCTGGAAGCCAGAATGGAAGGGCTAATGGCTGAGGTAATCCGCAACAAAGATAAAGTTATTATTTTTATTGATGAAATTCATACTTTGATAAATGCCGGGGCCGCGGAGGGGGGCATCGGAGTCGGAGATATCCTGAAGCCGGTCTTGTCCAGAGGCGAATTTCCCTGCATTGGGGCTACGACGATAACCGGAAGCAACCAGTTTTTTAAAGACCCGGCCCTGGCCAGGCGGTTCAAAAAAGTAATCGTCAAAGAGCCGTCGCCGGGAGAGGCGTTGAATATATTAAGGGGAATATGTGTGTGTCTCGAAAAACACCATGGGCTTAGAATCGATGATGCGGCATTGGTTTCGGCCGTTGACTTATGCCTGACCAAAATATCGGACGAATATTTGCCTAGCAAGGCCATATCCCTAGTGGATGGAGCTGCGGCCTATTGTAGGATGCGGGGACGCGAGAGAGTCACCAGGCAAGATATTTTGGACGAAATACAGTTGTGGCGTGATAGTTAGTTTTTTTAATTAAATTTAAATGGCATACGCTGGATGAGATATAGAGCCACGGCTGAATTGCCGGCGGTTTTATGTGAGCATTAAATGGTATTTTGTATAGCCGCCGCCCCTACGGCACGCGTTGCCCCAATACCCAGGGCGTTGCCGCTGGGTTAACCTAGTGCGCCCCGTTGGGGCTTATTCGGAATCGGCTATTTATTAGAACAGTATCCGGTTGCCTGCACGCTTAATTCAACAGCCTTGGGGCAAAGCCCTCGTAAATACGTTTGGTTACGTCACAGCAAGATGGCCGGATGGCCGGCCAGCCCCCAAAACAATCATTCTTGATTTTTCGCCTCAGCCGCCAGGATTTTTTTGATGTTTTCCATAGTGTCGAAATAGACGTTCCAATACTCAGTGGTATTCACCCAGGGGCGGACGACGAATTTAGTTTTGGTGTCATCAAATTCACTAAGGCCGATGGTCGGAACAGGATCTTTAAGGATGCGGTAGTCTTTAGCCACCACGTCGTGAATGATGCTCTTTATTTTGTCCGGGTCACTGGCAGCGGGAACACTAAACTCCATGTCAACCCGGCGGCGGTCGTGGGCGGAGAAATTGGTGATATTGTCTCCGGTGAGTTTAGCATTAGGCACAATGACTCTCTTATTGTCTCCGGTTTTCAGGACCGTGGTAAAAATTTGAATTTCTTCCACCACGCCGTTGACCCCGGCCCCCTGAATTTGATCCCCCACTCTAAAGGGATGGAAGATGATCATCAGCACGCCCGCGGCAAAGTTGGCCAGGGACCCCTGTAAGGCCAGGCCGATGGCTAAACCCGCGGCGCCCAGGACGGCCATAAACGAGGTCGTCTGAACCCCGATTTGACCCAGGGCGGATAGGACAACGAATGTCATTAAGCCGACATAAGTCAGGCTCCCGGTGAAGGAGACCAGGGTCCGCTCTACCTTACCTTTGGTCATGATGTTCTGGATCAGGTTCTTTAGAAACCGGGCGACCTGCCACCCGACGAACAGGACGGCCAGGGCGGCGATGACCTTGACCCCGAAAACAGTAATTAATTCTCTAAGCTGGGCGATTATCTTGTCCATTTTTTCGGCCTCCTTATTCCTTAAAAATCGAGATAAAATTAGACTTACTTTTCCGAGACGTTGAAATCCATCGTCAAAAAATGAGGAGGGCAGCCGTCGTTAGCCTCGCTCCTTGGCCAGCACCCTGAGATAACGGGCAAAGAGATCGCTGTGAGCTTGTTTCATGGCCCTTCGGACCTCGATCAGGTCCACTTTCTTAACAAAAGTCAGGGCAGGTTCGTTGTCGCTTAAAATCAACCCGTGATGGAAAAGGCGGGCCCGCACCTGCTGATTGTCTTTTTTAGCCAGGGCTTTTCGCCAGACCCCGTATTCAGCCAGCAGCTCCTTAAGTCCCGTGGTCAGGGTGATTATCTTTGGGGACAACAATCCTTGGATCCGGGCGTAACTGGGCAGCCATTCCCGCGCCGTAGCCGGGTCCCACTGATTATCTTCCATTAATTCCCTGGCCAGCCCCTTAAGCTCATCATCTCGAAAATTGTCCCAGTCAACTTCGGCCGGGTCAAGCAACCAGGCTTCCTGGTAACATTGCCTGGCCACCCGAGTGTCTCCCCGCCCGGCATAGGCGTCGCCCAGGTAACCGTAGATCAAGGAGTTATTCCGGTTTAACGGGAGACAGACCTGGAGGCCGGCGATGGCCCGGTCGTACCGGCCGGCTTGAAGATAGACGAATCCGGCTGGAAGCTCCGGCGACAGGTACGGCTCATTTTCCAGACCGCCATTTTCCAGCGCCTGGATTGCCTGTTCGAAAAGGGCGGTTTTGATTTTATCGAGGACCGACTGGTTGGGGTAGCCCAGGGAAAGGGCGAATTCCTGAACCCGGACCCAGGCCTGGACGAGCCGGGTGGGCAGGGCGGGACCACTCTCCGGTAAATCCTCAAGCACCTCAGCCAGGCATCCGGCGAGTTGGAGGTCCTGGGCCACACTTTCCCCTTGGGGGTAGGCCAGGCGATGTTGCTCCAGGTACCGCGGCCTCGGCCGTCTGGAGTTCTTTCAGCGCCATCAGACCCCGGTTAATCAGTGCCCTTTGATCTTTGAAAAGTGATAATTGATCCATAAAAGTAGAGATCGGGTTTGAGTTAGTGCAAAAAGACCGTCTTATATTTTGAACCGGCTGACCATGTCGCTCAACTCCGCGGCGATCCGAGACAGCTCTCCGGCTGACGGCTATGCCGCGTCAGAGCAACAGGTTTGGAATGTTTCATCTCCGTAACATAAATTTGAGAAGAGATAAACCACAAATTACGTCATCGCGCCTAATTATGTCCCCCCGGTTTGATCTGAACAAGGGAGAACTTGCCGGTCAAGATCAGGTAGAAGCATATTTTGTCTTGACAACACCGGGAAGGTTCGGTATTTACACGTACAGAATGATTCTTTATAAGATATAGGCGAAAATATAAAAGCCGTACCGGTGTGGTGAAACGGTTGCAGGCAAAACCGTGGGCATTGTGTGTGAAGATAACTCGTTGATCTGTCTATCTGTTTTAGATGACACCGGGATGTTTTTTTTAAGATCGGACCATCCCGTAAGGAGGATGTCAATAATATGAGCAAGAGCTTTGGTCGCCTGGTAATTTGGGTGGTCGCGGCGCTGGCGGCCATAATTGTTCCTCGTCTCGCTTCAGCGTTAAACGTCTTCGATAACAGTGGTCAGGTTCCCCGCCCCATTTCTTTCGAAAACATTTTTTATATGAATACCGATGCTAAGTCTTTCTACATTATTCTTGTAGATAAATCGGCTCAAGAGTTACATGTCTATCAATATGCCGGCGGAGCGTACACCCAGAAAAAGACTTTTCCTTGTGCCACGGGTGAGAATAACGGACATAAGCTGAAGGAAGGGGATAAGAAAACGCCGGAAGGTATTTATTTTATCGTTTCCTATTACCATGATAACAAGAAGACGGTTTTTGGATATAAAGCCTACCATCTGGATTATCCCAATCCTTTTGACAGATTACATGGATCAAAGGGGGATGGGATTTGGATCCATGGGAGCAACAAATCGCTGAAGACCAGAAGCACGAACGGATGCATCGTCTTGAAAGATCAGGACCTGGACGAACTTACAACCTACATTAAGTTAGGTGAGACCCCGGTTATTGTTACTCCACATATGAACCATCCGGCTTTTACGGTTGCGGCGAACCATACCGCGTCGTTGTATGCCTTTTTAAAGGACTGGCGGACGTCTTATTTAGAAATGCAAAAAATGGTCAGTAATTTTTATAGGTTGTATGGTGATAATTTTCAAACTCAAAGGTATTCATCGCCGCTGTATCGGGATATTAATTATGCCCTTAATCCTACCCGTCCGATTTTAGGCATGGAAATAGATGACTTAAAGATATTTCAGATGGAGAAAGTGGCCATTGTGGCCATGAACCAGGAATTAAAGGTCTCAGACGTAGAAAAAACCACTGGTGTTAGAAGATTATACTTAGAGGAGCGAAAGGGCCGGTGGCATATCATAGGCGATGAATGGAAATTGCAGGGATCTGATGCCGCCCCAACCATGCTGGCGGCCGGGGCCAACCCCGATTCAAAACAGTCGGAAAAAATAAGGACTGAACCCTTTCCAGGCAATTCCGACATGAAGCAACCAGTCGTGGCTGAAAAAGCGGGATCAGCTCCTCCGGTGACGCCCAAACCCGCGGTGATGTCTACTGCTCCGGCCGGGCGTAAGGGCAAAGAAAAACCCGCCGTCAAATCTCCTGAGCCGGCTCCGGAGAAAAAGAAACCTTCTGCCCAGGACATGGCCAGGGGCGAGTTGCAGAGCATTCTGGAACAGATCCAAAAAGCCTGGGAAGGCAAGCAGGTAGATAAATATATCAGCTTTCACCATCCCGGCTTCATCTGCAACGGCATGAACCTGGCCCAGTGGAAGGATTATAAGGCAAGCACATTCAAGAAGTATCAGTATATCAATGTAACTTTTAAAGACGTAAAGATCAAGATCGACCAAAATCAGGCCGTCGTCTCTTTTGTTCAGATATTTAAGTCCAGTTCCTTCCGGGACAAGGGCTACAAGGAAATAGTCTTTAAAAAGCAGGGACGGGCCTGGAAAATCTACCGAGAAAAATGGACGCCCCTGGGCGGTTAATGATAATGAGCCGACACCCATTCACCATAGTCATCTTGCGGAAGGACCACGACGTTAAGACTGTTCGTCTAACGGCGCGCACAGTCTATGCCGTCTGCTCGATGTTCTTTGTTCCTCTGATCGTTCTAACCTTAGCCGTCACCGCCTTATTATTTTGGGACGGCCTGGCTCCGGTAAAAGCCGATCTGAAAAAGGCCTGGCCCGGTCTTCTAATTACCAGAGATTCCGAAAAAGCCGGCCCGCAGCCTGGTAGCCCGTCGGGACCCGGTGGGCCACATTCGCCGCCGGCTTTGAATCCCTCTGCCGGCCCGGCGGTGGTGACCAAAGGAGCGGTTTCCGACTTCTCTCCGACACCTTTCGCAATTCCGGCGGCCAAAGGGACAATTACCGCCACCCCGTCACTCAACAGGTTGCAGATAAGTGAGACGGCCACCGGGAGTGCTTCCGTCGAGAACGCTGGTACGGAAGGGAAATCAGCCGACACTTCCGCCCGGGATGCGATAAAGAGCGCTGGTTGTGGCGAGGTCGATATCAGTGATTTTACCATCAGGCCGCAGAATGAAGAGAGAATTTTTGCTTTTAAGCTCAATAATGTCTCTTCTCGTCAAACAACAGGATATATCGTAGCCATCGGAATAGGCAAGAGCCAGGGCGCTGTGACGTATCTGTCTTCGCCGGCCATGCCCCTGAAAGAAGGACGTCCGGCCAATTTTAAGGACGCCGAATACTTTGCCATCAGCCGATACAAATACATTTCGGGGACCTTCCATATTTCTACGAATGCCCTGGCCCTGGCTCAAGTGGAGATAATCGTCTACTCCTCTTCGGGTGAGATTGTTTGCACTAAGCGTTTTAAGGTGGGAACATGAGATGTTGCGGGTTACGTGTTCCGAGTTGCTTGTTGCAGGTTGCGCGTTATTATTTGTCTTCCGGCCTGCTACCTCGATGTTATAAATTATTTTCCCTGACATTTGCCTAACTCCAGAATATTATCATAACTATCATAATTTCCGTAACCCGTAACCCGTAACCCGTAACCCAAACACATACCCGGTACCCTAATGAATAAAGATAAAAAGAATTCGTTAGAAGAGCAGATAAGCATCATCTCCGAGGGGGCGTTGATAGAGGGGAAGGTGACTCACGTTGGAACCTTGGTCATCGTGGGCACTGTGTCTGGTGAGGTCCTTGCTGATCGGGTCGTCATTGAAG